>CAMFEP010000075.1 GCA_945949405.1 Kiritimatiellales bacterium | reverse complement strand
TGCCCTCCCGCAGCCAGAAACGCCTGCACCTCCGCACAACCCTGCATTTGCTCAGCAAAATGAAGCGTCTGCGCCACGTCGCGCAACCGGTGCTCGGCTCAAATCCTCGCCCAATGCGTCCGCGCATTGCTTAGGCGAGGATTTGGGGCACTCCTCCTGTCTTGACCCCTGCGCGGCAAGACCGCAGACTTGACGGCCATTATGAGACTGATGGAAGAGGCGCGTGTCATCGTACATACGGAGTTTGGTGGGGGATACCGGCGTATTGTATTCGATGCGCCCGGGATTGCTGCGATTGCCGCGCCCGGACAATTTGTGCACATTCGCATCCCGCAGTTGAGCCAGGAAGCGTTGCGGCGTCCTTTCAGTATTTACCGCAGCAAGGGGCGGGAACTGCAGGTGATGTACAAGCCTGTCGGACGCGGTACGCACGTGATGGAGCATGCCGTGGTGGGGGATGTGTACAGCCTGCTCGGTCCGCTGGGGCGCGGCTTTCCTGTGGACCGCGCGGGGATCTTTCCGGTGTGCGTCGCGGGCGGGTATGGCGTGGCCCCCTTGAGCTTTCTTGCCGAGAAGCTGGAGTGCCCGGGCGTGGTCTTTATCGGTGGCCGCAAGGCGCAGGATATTCTCTGCACGGAAGATTTTGCTGGATTGGGCTGGGACGTGCGCGTGGCGACGGAAGATGGGTCGGTAGGCGAGAAGGGGCTGGTCACCGAAGCGTTTGATCGCTGGGTGGCCGCGCGCGCGCCGGGCGCGATGGCGCCGGAAATTTATGCCTGCGGTCCGGAGCGTTTGATGCACGTGCTGACGGAGCGGGCCGCGCGCCATGGCTGGCAGGCCTGGCTATCGCTCGACCGCCCGATGGGCTGTGGCATCGGCGCCTGCCTGGCTTGCGTGCAGCGCGTGCGCGATGCGAACGGCAAGCAGCATTGGGCACGTTGCTGCACAGAAGGCCCAGTGTTTGATTCCAAGGAATTGGTGTGGGAGGCGGCGGATTTAAAAAAGGCAAGCACGAATTGACGCGAATGAACGCGAACAATACCAAAGCACCCGATCTTGCCGTGACGGTGGCGGGGATCCGGATGAAAAATCCGGTGATGCTGGCGTCGGGTACCTGTGGCTACGGGCCCGAGTACGCGGACTTGATCGATCTCAACGCGCTCGGGGCGATTGCCGTGAAGGGAATTTTGTCCATCCCGTGGGAGGGCAATCCCGCCCCGCGCCTGGTGGAGACGCCAGGGGGTTTGCTCAACGCCATCGGTCTTCAAAATCCGGGCATGGAAAAGTTTATCGCGGAATACATGCCGTTTCTGCGCCGACACAAGACCCCGGTGATCGTGAACATCTGGGGGCGATCGATGGAAGAGTATGGCGAGGTCGCCGCGCGTTTCGACGACGTCGAAGGAATCGCTGCGCTGGAACTGAATATTTCCTGTCCGAACATCAAGGCTGGCGGCATTGAATTTGGGACCGATCCTAACATTGCAGGGGAACTGATCCGGTTGGTGCGCAAACGCACGCGCCTGCCGTTGATTCCGAAGTTGTCGCCCATGCTGCACAGCATCGCGCAATTCGCCCGCATCGCCGAAGAGTCCGGCGCGGATGCGATTTCGCTGATCAATTCGGTGCCCTCGATGGTGATCGATATTGAAAGCCGCCGCCCCGTGCTCTCGAATGGGGTAGGGGGGCTCACGGGGCCGGCGATCCGGCCGATCGCGGTGCGCCTCGTCTGGCAGGCGGCCAAGGCGGTCAAGATTCCGGTGATCGGCATGGGGGGCATTGCCTGCGGCCGGGACGCGCTGGAGTTTCTCATCGCCGGCGCCCGGGCCGTAGCCGTGGGCACGGCGACGTTTCTCGATCCGGGAACGGCGCTGCGGGTGGTGGAAGAAATTGAGGCGTATGTAAAACGCCAGGGGCACGCCAGTGTGAACGAGATTGTGGGGACTCTCCAGTTCTGATGAAGTCACGCCCCTTTGTATTTGCCATCCTCGTGGCGCTCTTTCTCGCGTTTTGCGTGTGGCGCATGGCGTGGTTTCCCTATCATGCCGAGGCGCTCTATGCCGCCATTCCCCCGCACGCCATGTTCGTGAGTGAGCATGGGGCGCTGGCGGGACGCTGGCCGCTGTGGGTGGGGCACCCGCTGGTGCGCAGCGTGGCGCTGGCATTGGGTGTGCCGCGCAAAACCATGGATGATCTGGCCGGCGATCCGGGAACGCGCGCCGTGCTGGACCGTCTTGCCGCGCGCAACACCGTCACGGCGTACCTACCCAATTTCGGGCGTACCGGGCAGCCGGCGTGGATCGTGGCGAGCTGGGTGGGGGTTCAAGGGCAATTTCTGCGGTGGGGGTTTTATAAATCGTTTTTGAGTGACTTTGAGTCGCGCACCTTTTCCGCTGGACGCAAGGGGTGGCGCTTCATTGATCGGCAGGGTGTGCTTGGAGGGCAATCCATGAGCTTTGCCGTGACCGAGGGGGTTTTGCTGGGCTGTCTTTCAGCCGAGCCTGATGGCGTGACCGCGCTGGTGGAGCGCGTGGAACGCGGGGTGGGATTTCCAGCAGCGCTGCAAAGCCATCCACTTCCTGGAGATGGTGTGACGCTGGACCGCATGTTGTTCGGGGAACTGAACGGCGATGCGCAAGAGGATGGTGTGGGCGTTTGGAGTTGTACGCTGGCACTGCAGGCCGATGCGCAGGCTTCGGGTACGGTGTTCAGCGTGATGCCACCACTCGCCATGTTGGGCGCCGATGCGGGGGGCGCGGTTGTTGCCGGGCTGGCGCATGTGCTGCGGGATACACCCGGAGCGTTGATGATCGGCCCCAATGAACTGCTGGAGACCGCCGGGGAACTTCCCGCAATTGGTCCGAATGTTCGCGTGTTCTGGGACCACCTGAAACCCTTGACGCCACCACAGGGGCGGATGTTTGTTGGGCTGGCCCAACCGGCCTATAGCGGCCGCGTCATGGGATTCAAAGTGGCGACGCTGATGATCGGTTTGCAGCTCGCGGACCCGGCGGCGGTGGAGGCCACGATTGGAGCGGCGCTCGACGCATTCAATGCCCAGTTTCATACCACATTAATTCGACGCGCCATCGAAAGCGAAGGCACCTGGGTGACCACGCTGGAGAGCGTTCGGCGCGGCCCCTTGAGCGGGCTGGGCGATGGCGAGCGGCCAAGTTACGCCGTGTCGGGGGATTGGCTGGTGGTGTCCAGCAGCGGTGAGGCCTTGACGCGCATGCTCACCGTCCCCGATGAAAGTGATGCGCCACGCTGGGCGCGCGAGCTGGCTGCGGAACGGAGTGGTGCCATGGCCTGGGTGGATTTGCTGGCGACAGCGGAAGCGTTGATTAAAATAACGGCGGTTGCGGATCTGCTGGCGATCGCACAGGGGCGTGGACGCGACACGGGACTGGGGCGACAACGCCTGGCCATCGTGCAAGCCTGGTTGAGCGAAGTGCGCGCCATGGAATATCTCCGCCTGTGGATCAGCACGCGGGATGGAGCGCAAGAATGGCGCTTTCAACTGGGGCCTTACTCCGCGCGCGGGACCGAAGCAGGTGGGGTGGCGGGAAAGGACTTGTAAGCGAGCGCGGCGGTGGATACATTCAACCCGTTTTTCGTTTCGATCCCCCGTGCTCGGGTGGTGAAACTGGCAGACACGCTAGGTTGAGGGCCTAGTGGCCCTCATAAGGCCGTGCAGGTTCAAGTCCTGTCCCGAGCACCAATTCCTTTCGCGACTATAACCGACGCGTCGCGAACCACCGCGACAATCCACCTGATATTCAGCGGGTTACGCATGCGTCACCGCCTCGACACTGACCGACTCCGCTGCGCTAATCGGGTCTGCGTCTGCGACTTGCCGCGACTTCGCGACACCGGATAAGACCGCGCTTTGTGCGTCCTTTTGTGCGTCGGGTTGTGCGCAAATTTCCGGCGGTACCAACGTCACGCCTGGGAGCGAAGCGATTGCCGCGGAGGTCGGCAATTTCGACGCGTCCGTATAGATCCGTGTGGTTAGCCGCATGTCAGCATGGCGCATCAATTCCATCGCCACCCGGGGTTGAACTCCAGCGCGGCCAAGATTGGTCCCGAACGTGTGGCGAAGGCTGTGGAAGTCAGCCTGCCGCCCGCCGCCATCCAGGTAGCTGATTTCGGCCTTGGTAAGATCCTGCCGGTACCGGCGAATGGATGGAATCCTGCCGAAGACCCGGGTGTGCGGATCAGCCTCAGCCGGCCGGATCGATTCCAGCGCGCTGACAACGTCACCGTGGAGTGGAAGCAGTGCTTCCTCGTGGTTCTTGGTGATGGACGCCCGTACCCGTACGAACGGGTTGGCATGGTCGAGGTTTACGTCGTCCCAGGTCAACTGGGCCAACTCCCCGCGGCGTAAACCCGTGAACGTCGCCGCCACATACACGGCCCGCCGCTCCGGTGGCACCGCGTCAAGCAGGCGCTGCAGTTCCGCGTCGCTGAGTGCCCGCCGTCTCCGCACCTCCCGCCCGCGAGTTTCAACCTTACCGACGACCGCAAGCGGGTTCGCCGCGAGACGGCCCTGGCGCTGCATCCACTTCAAGAACCCGATCATACCGTCGCGGTACTGATTCAGGGTCGTGGGTGATTTGCTCTGCCGGGTGCGCCAGGTGACGAATGCGTCTGCCGTGACGTCCCGTACACATTCCCACTTGCACTCCTTCATCAGGCGCGATAGCCGACGCTCGACTATGTAGGCGTGCATCTCAGCCACGCCACATTTTCGGAGATCGGCAATGTAGTCGTCGCGATGCTCTGCCAGCTTCCGCTGTGCAGCCTCCCGGATTGCCTGCACGGGGATCAGCCCCAGCGCGGCCTGCTGCTCATCCGAGACGATCTTTCGGAGCAGGTCCTCGGCCATTCGCCGATCGGGCGTGTACAGCGGGACCCGGACTAGTTTGGCGTCCGGGGCGAATCGATACTGGCCATAGTAGAATCGTGAGCGGACACGCTTGCCTTCCTTCAGCCGCGACGGCCTGTACACGCTCATGATCATTGTGGCACGCCCCGCTCCGAAACCTGCTCAGCAGCCAACTCCGTAACCTGCGCCGCGTACTGCTGATGGCGATTCTGCCGCAGCCGCGCAAGGTAGCCGGCGATATCGGCGCCGAACCACCGCGCTGCACGTCCGACCTTGACTGGTGGTTGCAGTTCCCCGGCAGCGACCAGTCGATGAATGGTTCTGGTGCAGACCCCCAACTGCCGTGCGACATCAGCCACCGACACCAAACGATCGTCAGCATATTCTTGACGTGGCCACTGTCCCAACCTGTGCCGTGTATCATCCGTCTTCGTTTGCGGCGCGCTCGTGGGCGGCGCCGCGTGGCCCGTGACTGTCGTTTCGACCATGGCAAGATCTCCGCATGGCGTATCTCCAAAGTTGTATCGATTGCATTTTGGTCATCCAGGCCGGCCACGCGTTGAACGTGGCCGGCCGGTTGTTCGTGTTGTTAGTTTGCTGTAATGGGTGGCGGCTGAGAAACCTTGCTAGCAGTCGCTGCTGCCGGCGTCGTATCCACCGGACCGATACCCGGCCTTTGCGCTTCCAGCATCTCCCGAATTTCATCCATGCTGGGAGCTGGTTGTGCCGGCGGGCTCAGTGGGAACGGCGCTGACGGTGCTGCCGGAGCACGGCCACTCATCCACGCAATCGTAATCGGAATCCCGCCATGGTCGTGCTTGCCAAACGTGACGTTGAGCCCCTTGCCGCGCAAGTTGGGCGCCAGGCGCTTGAGGGTCGCGGTCAGCCGGCTCGCATTTTGCGGCCACCCATGCTGGCGGTGTTGCCGGTCCGTGGAATAGCATTCCCCTTCCAGCAATTTGAGCAACTGCTGCGAGTAGCCGTTCCAATCGCGCCGGATACTCATCATCTCCAGCAATGCCGGAACGATCGGGGCACCATCCAGTGCCGTGTCGTGTGCCCCTTCGCGGTTCGCCCGGTATGCCGTGAGAAATGTACCCGGAGCCAATCCCAGCGCCGGTTCCATCGCGACGCCGTGCACCGTGAAGTCCGCCATGCGTGGCGTCAGGTCGAGTTTTACGCCCGGCAGATTGCGAATGCCGGCACTCACCGCATCGAGCAACGCACCCACAATCCGAGGCCGGTGCTGCTCGAACTCGGCCATGACTTGCGCCTCCGTCCGGCGCTTGTCCTCCGGAATGCTGGGCAGTGTGATCGACACGGCGCGGTCCAGCAAGTCAGCACGCGTTACCGGCTCGCCGATTCCGTTGACCAGCATCGGCCGCTGAGCATCGAAAATAGTTTCGGCATCGTTGGCGTAAAGTTCGCGTGTTGCGAACCCGCTGCCAGTCGAAAGCCGACACAGCGCATCCGACAGCCAGGGCTGCACGTACGATAAATTGTCGTACGCCATCACCCAGTTGTTGCTGGCCGAAATCGCGAGGTCACGCACTTCACCTGGCTCGGCGCGCAGCAGCGACTTGTTAGGATCCACGAGCAAGCGGACCTGACAACACGTTGTGGTCTTGGCCGAGCCCTGCTCGCCCGACACGATCAGCACCACGTAGGGATACTTTGGCCAAAACATGCCGGCCACGCTGGTGATCAGCAGCGCCCACTCGGCATCGTCCTGAATGTTGAGCAGTTCACGCCACTCATTCACGCTTCCGCCGCGTTCCGGCTTGGGCATGGCCAGGAAGCCACGCGGCCGGATAAACTTGACCGGCGACTGCACTTCCCGCCAGCCCTCGTGGTCGATCTCGATGACGGTCCAGTCTTCGGCGCCGTAGTCGAAGTAGATCTGGCCTTCATGTTTGGCGATGCGAATGTGCACATCGTGTTCCTCACCGACATAGAGCGCTTGGGCCGTCAGCGTATCGACCACATCCTGCTGCGCCTGCGAGGGCAGGCCCCGGCCTTCCTGCGCGAAATACAAGTAACCGATCCAGCGCTTGAACCGGTCCGTCTTGATTGGATAGGTCTCGTGGTGTCCATTAATCGGCACGGTCGCATAGGCCGCGCCATCAGCACCAGGCCCGTGGAAAAGTTCGATCCCCGCGGCGATCGCGAGTTCCACCGCCACGTCGGCCGCACGCTGGCGGCCTTCGGCCTGTTCGTTCCAACCTGGCTCCAACAAGTCCCGCAGCGCATGCCAATTCTTTTCCGAACAACTATCGTGCTGGCAACCGGCTGCAATTGCGCCGTCCTCAAACTGCACGATATACGCCGAACCGTTCGTGTGGTTCGGATCCCACGGGCAGATTCTTAGGACACGCCGCGTTCCTTGTTTGCCATCCGCACTACGCCACGGTTCCGGATCACCCCCGCCGAAACGGTTTACCAGATCATGTTTTTTGGCCCACGCGTCCAAGTCAAACCGGGTTGCGTTGCCGCCACGGTTACGAGTTGACGCGTTTGCCGGCACAACCGGACACTGCGCAGCCAAAGCTTCCAGTTTTTCACGCGGCACACTGCCCATGCCATCCGGTGCGTCAAGCATACGTGACCCCCGGTGCGGCCGTTCGGGCGTAGAGTCGCCCTTGCAACTCATCGTGCCGTACAGTTTCCAGATGCGCGACAAATTGTGGACCGTCGTGTCAATTTTTACCGCCGCGTCGCTGAACTGGTGATCCAACGCCTTCAAGCACCTCTCGACCAACCCCCCATCGTCTGTGGGTAGATCAACGGCGTAGATGACGTGTGCGCCATTCCCGGAATCTGCTGAGACGGGAGCGGGCCAGCCTTCAGCAGACAATGCCTCCTTGATCTTCTGAGCCCGATCCAGGGCGGCTTGGTGCTCCGCATCCGTACTGGAAATCCCAGCCGGCCGGACGGGATCGCAATCCACCATTAGGTAATGGCGCTCCACGATTTCGCCGTCACTAGTGGTGCCGCCCTTCTCGGCACTTCGCAACCGATTGTTGGAGCGGGCCAATAGGGCTGGATCCACCGGGTTTAGCGTGAAGTAGACACCAGACGCTGACGTGATCACCGCCAATTCGGCGGGAACCTGATCGAGGTGTTGATGGTCAAAGTAACCGGACACCGTGTGCGGGTATTTGCGGTCAGCAGTGACAGCGTTTAGTATGCGGACCTCAAGCACCTGATCGGCGAAATACTTTAGAGTCCGCACGACCTCACCGCTGTTGAATTGCAGGTAGGTGTTTTCGTTCATGACAACACCTCCTGCGTCCGGCGGACCTGCGATTCAAGGCAGGCAAGCGCCTGCACGAACGCGAATTCGAGTTGCTGCGATTTCGGGTGAATTGTTTTCGCGGTTGACGCCACCGACCCGCCGGTAAGCTTTCCGCATGCGGCCGAAGCCGCGTTGGTTGTTTTTGATTTGGACATGTCGAACTCCCAGATTGGGACTGCCAACGCGGCCGGGAGCCACGCTTCAAACGCCAAACGCACACGCCACGGTCGATTTGACCGCGCATCCACCCCGAGTGGAACCACCCCACACGGGGCAGCCAGGTCAGGCAGGGGTATTGCTGGTTGCTGTTGGCACTGTGGCTGGTGAGAATGCTCATGGGGTTCGTGGGATGTGTTTGTTGTTGATAGCGCATTCCGTTATGTGTTGGTTGTGCTGGCATAAGTATATTGCCGCAAAAAAAATCAGCATGGTGTCACCGAAATTGTAGCCGAGACTCGATTGCCATCGTCTAGCATTAGGAATGAACTCGGCGTAGGGGGATGCTTGGTCCCGGCCACGGAAAACGAACTGTGAAAGAGGACCTTCTCGAAATTCTCGCCCGCCAGTCTACGCAACTGAAATTCAATGCCCCGCATGAACATGGCGACGGCGCGCAGCTTGACAGTGCGCATCCGCGACTTGGAAACTGTCTTGTCGGCGGCACCCATGAAACCAATTGCGCCCACTCGATCCTGGATGTTCAGAACCTGCATGAGTCGGTTGGCCAGGGTCGCACCACAGGGCCGCAGTCCCTTTTCCAACTGACACATATGCGGAGCGGGAACGCGGGCACGCCGCGCCAATTCACGCTGAGTCATCTTCTGATCCTTCCGCATCTTGGCAACCATCGCGCCGAAAACCACGCGGGCATCTGTCTTCTCAATCGTCATAAAGTTATGCTATACGAGTATCAGCATAACGTCAACAACTATTTTTTGATGTATCGTGTTGTCGATTGAATCGGAGGAAGACTGTATTTCGTACCGGTGTCAGCGGTAGCAATTACAGGTCGTACTATACCTTGGGTCCGGCAACACTGCAAGCTGGCCACGGGTGTTGATGGCAGCCCCCAGCTATACGCAACCGTACACATTGCCGGGCTCCCGTGTTGTGCATGAGCCGATAATAGTGCCGACGGGATAAAGGTCGAACTCAAAGCGCGCTTTGTCCGGCACGAGGGCGCAAGGCGGCTCCGTCGGGTGTTGTAAGAGATTCGGGGTCATGGGCCAGCGCGGTCATGGGGGAACAGCAGATGCCAGCGGGCATTGCGGTGAAGAGTGGATAGGGCGAGGAATGCTTCGTCTCCAGGCAAGCTCCAGAACTGGC
>CAMFEP010000074.1 GCA_945949405.1 Kiritimatiellales bacterium | reverse complement strand
GGGGGAGGCTATAGTGAGCGCACAAGAAGCGATTTTGAAGGGGATTCACATGATGACGATCCGGCGGTTGGGATTGATGCTGTTCACCGTGCTCTGCGTGAACGTGCGTGTGGCGTCGGCGGATGCGGACAGCCGGGTCATGCAGATCTATCCGCTCTACACGCCCGATGCGGCGGCGACGATCAGCGTGGTGGAGTCGGTTCTGGGCGCCGAAGGGCGCGTGATTTACGACAAGCCGAATGTGCGTCTGCTGGTGGTGGCGACGGAGGAGCAGCAGAAGAACGTGGCGGAGATATTGGGCCAACTCAACGTGCCTCCGGCGAACATCCGCATCGAAGTGGCGATGGATGAATCGTTGCAGGAGAAGATGCTCTCACTGGGGGTGGATACCGAGGGGCAGGTGGTGATCGACGGCGGCAACGCGGATGTGAATGCCACGGTGACGCCGCATGTCAGCAACCGTTCCAGCCGGCGGGGGCGGACGATGAAGCAATCGCTTTTGTTGCAAAGTGGCGGTGAGGCGGTGTTGCACATAGGCGAGGAAGTGCCCTATGCCGAATGGATCGTGAATTATGGGGTCAGCCAGGGGTATTTTCCGCAATACGTCCAGATGCGCGAGGTCGGCGCGGTGCTGCGCGTGCAGGCGCGCGTGATCGGCGATGGGCCGCTGATCTCTCTCAAATTGACGCCAGAAATTTCCGGAATGTCCGATTCGGGGCAGCAGACACTCCAGTTTACGCGGCTGTCCACGGACGTGACGGTTGAGGATGGGCAGACGCTTGATTTGGGTGGGTTGAGCGAGAACAGCGAGTTTTTTCAAAAGTTTTTGATTGGCTTGGACCGGAATGGCAGTCAACGGGCGTTGACGCTCAAGGTAACGCCGCGGATTGAACGGATGAGCGGCGCGCCGAGCAAGGCGCCGGTGGCGGTGGAGATGCCCGAGGCAGCGCCCATGCCTGTGGCGGTGGAGTAGAGCCCCCCCCTCACCTGTCCCTCGATTATCTGTCGTTCGCCTCGTGTGCCGTCCCAGAAGTAAACGAACAAGCGAGCAAAAGCGGCTCGGCGCAGCCTCGCCCTCCAGTCCATTCAGGGGCGTTCAGGACACCACAAATCACAGCACGGGCGTGAGCAGGCTGCAAAAATTTTCGGCGAGTTTGCGTGCTGTGGAGCGGCGATTCCAGGCGGGGAGTTTGATCTCGTGGCAGCAGGCGAGTTCCGCCTGCAATAGTTGATTCATTTTGGCCACGAAGGGCGCATCGAAGACGGCGAGGTTGGTTTCGTAATTCAGACGCAGGCTGCGCACATCGAGATTGGCCGTGCCCACGAGGGCCAGGGAATCGTCCACGAGCATGGCCTTGGCGTGGATGAAGGGCGGGGGGCGTTCGAAGACGCGCACGCCGGCTTTCAACAGATCTTCATAGAGGGCGCGCCCGGCGAGGCCTGCATAGTGGTGGTTGTTTTTCTGGGGCACGATGAGGCGCACATCCACGCCACGCAGCGCGGCGGAACGGAAGGCGGAGAGGATTTCCGGGGGTGGCACGAAATAGGGGGTGACGGCGAGCAGCTGCTTTTGCGCGGTGGTGACGGTGGCGAAAAAAGCGTCGGTCAGGTCGTCCAAATCGGGGATCGGCGCGCCATTGGCCATGCGCATCAAGGCCGTACCCGCCTGGACTGTTTTGGGAAAGTGGGCTTCGCACAACAGCGCGCCGGGGGCGTCATCCGTCATGAAGTACCAGTCGCACAGGAACGAATACTGCAACTCATGCACGATCGGGCCCAATAACGCGAAGTGAAAGTCGCGGTCGGGTTGCGCGCGCGGCGTGGTGATGTTGTTGGCGGAGAGGTTGATGCCACCGGCGAAGGCGGTCTGGCCATCGACCACCAAGATTTTGCGGTGGTTATGCAGATTCGCCTGGAAGCGGCCCTTGATGGGGTCCAGTTGGGTCCAGCAGGCGATGTGCATGTTAGGGATTTTGGCATAGCGGTGGAAGAGGCCGGCCCAGCGCGCGTGGGTGCAGCCCAGGCGATCGTAGAGCAGGCGCACGGTCACGCCCTGTTCGGCTTTCTCGCGGAGGGCCTCGAGGAAGGTGCGGCCGATGGCGTCGTTGCCCAAGATGAAGACCTGCATGTGTATGTGATGGCTGGCCGCGCGGATGGCGGTGAGCATGCGCGGAAAGGCTTCATCGCCGGTCACGAGGGGTTCGATGTGGTTTTGGCCGAGCAGGGGAAATTCCGGCATGATCGCATTCATCAGGTGATTCAATTTGTGCAGGGAGGGTTCCTCTGGATCGGTGGCGACGGCTTTGCGCAGGGAGCGCCAGTAGGCCAGCGGTTTGGCCTCCTCTTCGCGCGCCTTGCGCTCATTCAGGAAGCGCACGTCCGAATGCCGTTTGCGCCAGGCCTTGGCGGGCACACGGTTGATGCCGAACAGCAGAAACAAGCTGGGGCCCACGATGGGAAAGCCCCAGGCGACAAACATCCATAAGAGCGAGGAGGTGGCTTCGCGGCGGTTGGTGAGGCAATGCACGGCCACGAGCGCGAAGGCGAAAATATGCAGCAACGAGATCCACTCGAGTGTGGTGGCGGTGATGGAGGCAACTGGGAGCGCAGGCATCATGTGGCCAGTTCAAAATCCCACACGAGAGGGAGGTGGTCCGAATAGGTGACGGTTGGCATCCAGAAGCGTTTCGAGAGCAGGTCCGGACTGTGCAAGATGAAATCCAACTGGCGTCGCGGTGTCCAACTGGGGAACGAGGGCATGCGCGCGGGGTTGGCGGTGACGAGGCCGCTCGCGGCCATGAACAGGCCGATTTCTCGGTCACCCCAGAAGACGTTGAAATCGCCGGCGACGACGACGGGCTGTCGTGCGGCCTTGACGAGGTCGTAGAGGTCGCTCAACTGGTGATGGCGGATGCGGAAACTCAACGCGAGGTGCACGAGGAAAATCGTCACGCCTTGCAGCTCCAACTCGATCACGAGCCGTTTGGCGCCGTCGTTGAAAAAATGGAAATGCTCGCCGGTGATGGTGTCGCGGCTCAAGAAGGCGTTGCCTTGTTTGTTCACGATGGGTAACCGGCGGGCGAGGCTGTTCTCCGGGTATTTCGAGCAATAGGTGTGGTAGTGTCCAAGATCGCGGGCGATCGATTCGGCCTGATTGCGGCGTTCGGAACGGAAGGATCCCTCATCCACTTCGATCAAGCCCATGACATCGGGGTTGACTGTGCGAATGAAGTCCGTGATCGCGCGGAGATTGGGGCCCGTGCGGCGCAGGTAGCCGCTCCACGGGAAGAGAAAGTGTTTTCCTCCGGTGCCGTAGCGGATGTTGTAGATCAGGAGCCTCATTCAGATGGGGCGAGTATAGCAGGCTGGGGGAGAAGCGCACATGTGAGGAATCGCGCGGGGTGCGCGATTCCTATGGGGGGGTGGAAGAAAAGGGCAGAAGCGAGACATTATGGCGCCAATTCAAATATTAAAATTCTGAGTGGTGAATATATTGTCCCACTTAGAGCAATTCAGAAAATTCATAATATATTGATGATAAACAGGATGTGAATGTTTTTATATTATGGCATACGTGATGCTTTGTATGAATCAACGTTGACGGGTAGTACATTTGGAGGAATGAACATGATCATGACAGGTAATCGAGGGACGTGGTCCTTGCTGGACGATCTGGTGAGTCTGCAAGGGGAATTCAACCGCATTTTTGGCGATGGGCGCGCGGGCGCGGGCGTGGGGCGGGCGTTGTATCCGCCGTTGAATGTCTGGCAGACGCCGGACGGGCTGGTCGTGGATGCGGAGTTGCCGGGTGTTGATCCCGCCGCGGTGGAGATTGCGGTGGCGGATGGGCAGTTGGCGATTTCGGGCCAGCGGAGCACGGGTGCGGAGCCGGCGGAGGGCGTCGCTTGCCGCGAGCGTCCGGAGGGAAGTTTTAGCCGCACGCTGCAACTGCCGTTCCGGGTGAACCAGGATCAGGTCAAGGCGTCCTACAAGCAGGGCGTCCTGCGGGTGGAATTGCCGCGGGCCGAGGAAGACAAGCCCAAGAAGATCCTGGTGCAGGCGGCGTAATAACCCAATCGAAAATTGAAGGAGACATTGATCATGACACAGGAAGCATGCGTATTGGACCGGAAGGCGGAAGCCGCGCCCGAGGCGGAAACGGAACCGTGGGTGGCCGTGGTGGCGCCGGCGGTGGACGTGGAGGACAGGCAGGACGCGGTGCATGTGACCGTGGATTTGCCGGGCGTGGACGAGCAGGCGCTGGAGATCAGCGTTGAAAACGGCGTGTTGACGCTGGCAGGCAAGGCGCGGATCGAGGCCCCGGCGGGCGCCGAGCGGGTGCTCGGTGAATTCGACGCGGTGGTTTACAAGCGTGCGTTGCGTTTGTCGGATCGCTTGAGCGCGGGCGGCATCACGGCGCAGTTGAGGCACGGCGTGCTGCGGGTTGCGATTCCGAAGCGCGAAGAGACGAAGGCGCGGAAGATTGCGATCAACGTGAACTAAAGCCACGGAAACCGAATTCGGATAAACCACGAAGATCACGAAGGCCACGAAGTGGAGCACAAAGGGGTTCCATTCGGGGCCTTTTGTGTCTTTCGGCTTGCAGGGTCCCGCCGTTTTATTTGAGGATGCGCGGCAAGCCCGGCAGGTGCACGACTACGCGTGCAACTGCCGCCCGCAGGGCTTCGACGCGCCCTTCGACAAACTCGGGCTTGCTCAGGGTAAAGGGGAAAAAATCATGTTGAAGACAAAGATCACCGCCGGGAAGCGTTACCAGTTTGCCACGCACATCAATGACATCCTATTGCCGCGCGAGGATGCGGAATGCCTGGAGGCGTTCCTGGTGGTCATCAATCCCGGCCAGTACACGCATCTGCACAAGCACGTGGAAAACGAGCAACTGTATTTCGTGCGGTCCGGGCGCGGCAAGGCGAAGTACCAATATGCAGACGGGCGCACGGCGGAATTTGAGATCGAGCCGGAGGACGTGGTGCATGTGCCGCGCAACACGATGCACCAGATTTTCTGCACGAGTGACACGGAGCCACTGACCTATCTGTGCATCGATGGTTTTCCGGAGGGAATTCCGGCGGCCGAGCCTACGTGGGATTCGCATGCGCAGGAGATTTATAAGGCGCAGAAGAAGTAGAGGGGGCGAGGCAGGGAGAAGAGAGGATTTACCACGGAGGACACGGAGGCACGGAGAGGATTCCAGCAGAGGTTAGAAGACGACATCCAGGGTGGCGCCGAAATGGGCGGGGTCGCCGTAGGTGACGTAGAGGGTGTCGGGGAAGTCGGGCGGTTCGAGGCCGAAGACGTAGCCGCGCGTGACGTATTTTTTGTCGAGCACGTTACGGCCCCAGAGCGTGAGGGTCCAGTTGTCGCGGCCGTAGCCGGTGCTGAGGTTCAGCAGCGCGTAGGGGTCGGTTTTCGCGTCGTGCTCGTCTGACAGGTAAAACTCGTCTTTCCCCTCCACCTCGGCGCGGGCGAAGAATCCCTTTGTGCCGTGCCATTGCGAGCCGGCGAGAAAGCTGTAGTGGGGGGCGTAGGGTTGTTCGCGGCCGTCGAGGCGGCTGGCGCCGTCGGCGGCGGCGTAGTCGCGGTACTCCGTGTCGAGCAGCGACAAGGACGTAAAGAGGTCCCAGTCGTCCGTGAGCTTTTGGGTGGATTCGAGTTCCGCACCGACGTTGTAGCCGCTGGCGGCATTGTCGGTGAAGTAGGCGAAGGATGACGGATCCGCGGGATTGGCCTGGTAGGACGTGCCGATCTGGAGATCGTCGCGCAGCATGTAGAAGAGCGTCAGCGCGCAGGTTGTCCAGCCGTCGAAAAAGGCGGCCTTGGTGCCGGTCTCGAAATTCCAGAGGGTTTCCGGATCGTACTTGCGTTTTTCGGCGGGCAGGGCGGCATCCTGATTCACGCCGCTGCCCTTGAAGCCGCGCGAGACGCCGCCGAAGATGAGAACGTCCTCGTCGAGTTTTTGTTCCAGCGCGAGTTTACCGCCCCACATGACGTCCTCGCCGTCGAAGGTGACGCCCTGTTGATCCTGGTAATCCGTCTGGCGCTCTTCGACGCGCAGGGAAGAATGCAGCAGGGTGGTGTCGGCGAGGCGGGTGCTGATCTGGCCGTAGCCGGCGCCGGAGGCGGCATCGTAGTCGCTGTTGAGTGAGCCGAAGCCGGCATAGTCGTCCTGCTCGCCGAGCCAGGAGCCAAAGGCGCCGAGGTGCCAGGCCGAGGAGCCCCAGAGAATTTCGCCGCCGGGCTCGGAGATGAGGCGGAAATCCTGGCTCGCATTGCGGCGGGTGCGCAGCAGTTTTTCGGTGAAATCGTAGCGGTAGCCTTGCGTGGCGGGGTCGAAGAAGTAGGGGGGCGCGGCCCAGAAGGCGTCGTTGCCCCAGTCGGCGTCGTAGCTGTACTCGCTGTCGGTTTCGACGTAGCTGGAGATGCTCAAGACGCGGTACTTCTCGGGGCCCAGCCAGGTGCCGCGCAGGCTGGTGCCGAATGTTTCCTGGCGGTCGTGGCCGGGGTTGTCGGAGTAGGTGGTGAGGTTCTTATTGTTGTCGGGGGTGAACTCGTCGTAGGCGTTGTCGTAATCGGACCAGAGGGATGTGAGGTTCCAGAGGACGTCCTCGTTGGGTTGCCAGCGCAATTTGGCGCGGGTGGTCCATTCGTCGCGTTCGTTCGTGTCGTCGCGATTGAGGTACACGTTGTCGCGGAAGCCGTTCATGGCGGAGCGCTCGACGGAAACGCGCGCGGAAAGGGATTCCGGGTCGGCGGTGAGGGGGCCGCCCGCGGCGGCGGCGAGGTCGTAGAAATCCTCGGTGCCGACGGTGATGTGCGCGCGGGCTTCGGGGGTGGGGCCGGGATCGCGGGTACGCAGGTTGATCAGGCCGGCGAGGGCTTTTGAGCCGAAGACGGCGGCCTGCGGGCCGCGCAGGATTTCGACTTCATTCACATCGAAGAGCGAAGCATGCATGCCGATGCCGGAGAGGTCCATGTCGTCCTCGATAAAGCCGACGGAAAAATTGGGCGGACCTTCGCCGGCGAACTGGCTGCGTTCGCCGATGCCGCGGATCTGGAAATAGCGCGGGCGCGAGGTGCCGCCGGCGTAGGTGAGGTTGGGGGATGCGGCGAGCAGGTTTTGCAAATGCAGCGCGGCGGTGTCGGCGATGGCGGATGCGTCCAGCAGCGTGGCGGCGGTGGAAGCGTCGGGCAGGCGGCTTTCGCCGGGGGTGGGGCGGACGGTGAGATCGGAGAGGTCGTAGGCGGTGTTGGTGGAGGCGAGGGAGGGGAGAGAAAAGAGGAAGAGGAAAATCCGAAATCCGAAATCCGAAATCCGAAGGAAGCACGAAGCACGAAGAGAAAAAACGGAAAAGGGAAAGTTTGCCGATTTTTCGTTTTTCGAGTTTGGGATTTGTTTCGGATTTCGGATTTCGGATTTCGGATTTATCCCACGCATGACAATTCTCCGTTGTTCCGGATCATGCGGGTGGGAATGGCGGCGCGGGGCGCCGGAGGCGGGCTTCCATCCCTACGCCGGTATGAGCCGGATCAGGTTCGCAGGGTCTCCGATGAATCCCTCTAGCGCGGGATGGTTGGACTCTCAGGCCCAGTCAGGCCTCCCCTTGGACGGCGGCATCATGCGCTGCGGGCGATGGGGCGTCAAGTGGCGCGTGGGAGCGCATCATCGAAGCGGTGTGCGTTTGGTGCTAATCTGGAACGGCATCTTCGCCCCACCCGGACGCTTCCCGGAGCCGGCGCATACCGGAGTATAGCGCCGGCTCCGGAGCGCGTCCGCTTGGGGCAAATCTGCCATTCCAGATTCGCATCCCGCGCCGCGCGGGCAGCCAAACGCACACCGCGATTGCCACAGGAGCCATAGCGCCGAAACGGCGCTATGGCGGGTGGAGTGGGGGGATAAGCGCCATCAGGATCTAGGGTGCGCGCGAAAATGGCGTAGGCGAGGAGACCGAGGGCGGTGCTGGCGGCGCCGATGTAGAGGGCGTCGACGTTGGCGCAGTAGCCGCACCAAAATAGTTGCCCGGCCCCTCCCCAGAGGGCTATCGTGCCATCAGTGGCCCATCAATTACAACGCGCACGGCGTTTCGGCAAAATGGCGATGAACATCGGAAGTACATTTCATTGCAACACAAGGAAGGTGGGCATGTGTACACGACTAAAATCTATGATAATCACCACCACTATGTTTGCATTGCACACATGCGTGGCGCAAGCATCGGATCCGCGCACTGGAGGGGAGAGCGTGGCGGGTGACGCACTGGCAAAGGGAGTTTTTGGAGCAGTAGCGATAGTGGTGCTTTTGGGGTTACAGTACTTACTGAATAAAATACAGGCTTTGTTGGATCCGTCAAGAAAGGCCAAGGAGCCAGAACGTCGGCGCGGACCACCTGCTCCAAGTAAGCAAGATGAGCAAGATGCGCAGGCTGCCCTTGAGAGAGCGACGAAGCTCATGGCACAAGGCAAGACGAAAGAAGCCCTCAAGGATTTCACGGCAATTTTGTCATTCTATCCAAACACGCAGGGCGCTTCTATGGCGCGCATGAATGTCGCCCAGATTGAGGAACCCACGCACGAACAAAGAAATGCAACAGGCGATCCGCCCACACGATCTGAATGACCGCATGCAGAAATCTTTGTTTCTACCTGGTGACGCAACATTCAAAGCGCTGCCGCTTCGTGCTAGAGGCGCGATGGGGGCAACAAATCCATGATGAGCCGCTGAGGAGGATTAAAAATGACAGACGACGCTGATGGCATTGGCGCTAGCTTGGCAGGGCTCGGTAAAGCTCTTGAAGGATGCATTGTAAAGCTGAGCGAAGCAGGACATGAAATCCAAAAACTCGAAGCTCTGACACAAAGCGTCGATAAACTCACGAAGCAACTGGATGCAGCGGGGTCCACAATCAGCGGGAATGTCAAGACGTTGACCACAGCTATTGACAGCCACGCCGCAAACACCCGGCAGTCCTCAGCATGGATGCTCGCGCTGACGGCGGCTTTGGTCGCAGCAACAGTAGTCATGGCGTGGGCGACGGTAACTCTGGCAAAGATCAACACAACGGCGACCAACAACGGTATTGAAGTGACTCGGTGATTGCGCAGCGCGACCACCAGAGCGCCGTCTGCCAGGCGTAAGACCTATGCGAATCCATATCAGACAACAACACCAGCCCGAGCAGGTTCTTAATTTGGATCAGGTTAACACCAAGCTGGGCCGTGGCGAATTCGACGGCGATGAACTAGCCTGGACCCCGGGGCTCTCGACTTGGACACGACTTGAGGCAATCAATGGGGTCATTCTTCCCGCACCACCTCCCGTGATTGCACAACCAGCCCCCGAGCCGCCACCTTTCACTGAAGACGTGGAAAATACATCGACCAGAGATGTTGAATTCCAAACAAGCACAGAACAACAAAAGGCAGAGGGCTCTGGTCCAAAAGGAGTCGGTGGCTTGCTCTTGCTTTTTTGCATCAGTCTAGCCATCACTGGGCCATTCATTATGGTCGGGCAGGTGACTTTAAGCTGGAATCAAGCGGTCC
>CAMFEP010000073.1 GCA_945949405.1 Kiritimatiellales bacterium | reverse complement strand
GCGAGTTTGGCGCGGGTTTCGGCGAGGAGGGCTTCGCGGTGGCGGCGGACGTATTCGGCGAGGTCGTCGTGCCAGTGCTTCATAACGTGCAGATCCGCCTCCTTGAGCGCGCGATTTTCGAGGATGGAATTGGCGGGGCGTTTGGCGGGGGTGGGGTAGTCGGCGGTGGTGCAGGGTTCGATCTTGTGGGAGACATTCATCAGGCGCAGGAAGGCGCTGGCGAGATCGAACCAGGTGCACTGGCCTTCACCGGTGGCGTGGTAGAGGCCGGGTTTGCCACGCGCGATGAGGACCTTGATCTGGCGCGCGAGGCGCTCCGACCAGGTGGGGCAGCCGTGCTGGTCGTTCACGACGCGGATCGTTTTCTCCGGGTTGGAGATGGCGAGGCGCAACATGGTCTTGAGGAAATTATTGCCATGCACGCCGTAGAGCCAGGCGGTGCGCACGATCAGGTGGCGCTGGGCGATGGCGCGCACGGCGACTTCGCCCTCGAACTTTGTGAGGCCATAAAAGGTCTGCGGATTCGGGCGGTCCTCCTCGGTATAGGGCGCGGGCGGCGGGCGCGTGCCGTCGAAGACGTAATCCGTGGAGACGTGCACGAGCAGAGCGCCGTGGGCCTCGGCGTATTTGGCGAGCAGGCGCGGGCCCTCGACGTTCACGGCGCGGGCGGCATCCTGATCGGTCTCGCACTTGTCGACGTTCGTGTAGGCGGCGCAGTTCAGGACGACGCCGGGGGCGGCGGGACCGAGCACGGTGGCGACCGATTCGGGCGAGGTGATGTCGATGTCGGGCAGATCGGCGCCGGTGACGGTGTAGTCGGGAGGCAGCACATCCAGGGCGTCGTGGCCGAGCTGGCCGTTGCAGCCGATGATGAAGATGCGTTTATGATCGATTTCAGGAGTCATGGGGAGAGGCTTTCGGATGGCTCCCGCAGAGGCGCAGAGAGGGAGAAGAAAAATTTATTATTCACGGAATCGGTGAGAGGCCGATTCTGTGCCGGGGAAAACGTGCACTCGCCCGTGCGCGGAGCGCCCGGGCCACCTTGGGTGGAGTAAAAGTCTCTGCGTCTCTGCGGGAGATTGTGAGGACTCATGATCCGGCGCCTTCGCGGTAGGATTTGATGCGGCCGGCGACGGAGGGGGCGGCGGCGGGGTCCACGCCGGCGGCCATGGCGTCCAGCGCGGCGATGGCCTTGGGTTTCAGATCCGGCGCGAGGTGCTGGACTTGATTCAGGGCGGCGACGAGGCGGTTGGCGGTGTTTTCATTCACGGGGGCCAAGCGTATCACGGTTTGCGCTAGCCAGGCGAGGCCGCGATCGGTCCAGAGCAATTTATTGTTCGAGGAGAGGGGCATGTAGAGGGCGCGGTTGTGGCTGGGGTGCGCGAGCTGGAAGTTGGAGCGTTTTTCTTCGGCGGCGATGCGCGCAAAGGCGTCCTCGTGGGGGCTGGCGCCGATGAGCATGAGGTAGCTTGTGTAGCCGTTGATGTGGTGGTGCCAGGCGGTGAAGGCTTCCTCGACGAGAGGCAGCCGCGCGGGGTGATTGCTCAACTCGATGCAGTTCATGGCGTTGATGCAGTCGGTGATGTTCCAGGCGCGGCGAAAGTGGTCCTCGGCGAGATGCTGGGTGGCGGTTGTGTTGGCTTCGCTGATGACGCGCAGGAGGGTGCCCTTGAGTCGGCGTGTTTCGATGCCGTCCTTGAGAGCGTGCGGGCGCGCATAGGTGTCCACCGCGTAGAAGGCGGCGAGCAGTTCGGGCATGAAGGCGTCAGCGGCGGCGCGCAGGAGGCGAGCGCGGGCGGCGTAGCGTTCGCGGTACCAGGGGATGAAGCGGCGATCCATGGATTGTTCCTCGATGCGCAGCAAGTGGGCTTTGAGGCCGGGCGGCAGGGATTTGTCGCGAAGTAATTCGCCGTAGAGATCGAGCCAGGCGCGGGAGATTTCGGCGCGCGGATCGTGGAGCAGTTGGATGCGCTCGGCGTCGGTGAGGCGGCGCATGGACTCGACGCGGTTGAAGGCGTTGGAATCGAGCCGTACTTGTTGCGCGAGGGTTTCTGGGGTCGTGGTGTGGTCTTCAAACGTGCCGTAGAAGGAAAAGTCGCGGTTCACGGAGAGGAAGGCGGGGGGCGGGATGTTTTCAAAGACCGTTTCCGTGCGTGGACCGGTGAGTTCGATGACGCGGGAGGTGCCGGGGATGTCGCGGCCCTGGGTGTCGACGGCGGCCATGGCGACGGGGAGGTGGAAGAGGCCACCTTGTCCGGCGCGGGTTTGGGTGAGTTCCACCGTGAGGCGGCGCGCGGTGGCGTCGTGGCGCCAGGTGCAAGTCACGCGTGGGTAGCCGATGGTGTAGAGCCATTCGCGTTTAAAGTGGGAAAGATCGCGGCCGCTGGCTTCCTCGAAGCAGGCGAAGAACTGGTCCGTATTGGCGTTGCCGCCTTTGAAGCGTGCGAAGTATGTATTTTTGGCGCGGCGGAAAGCGTCGGCGCCAATGATTGCGCGCAGCATATTGACGACCTCGGCGGCCTTGACGTAGGTCACGCCATCGACGAGCTCGTCGGGATCGTTGAAGCCCGCGCGCACGATGTTGCCCATGTGGCCGCCGTCTTCCACGGCGAGGGGGCCGGTGAGGGGGGCGCGGGTGTCGTCGACTTCGTCGAGGCGCAGCACGTCGGGATTAAACTGGCTGCGCTGGAACTGGCGCTCGACATCCACGGTGAACGCCTCGTTGAGCCACATATCGAAGGGTGTTTCCATGGTGACGTCGCTGCCGCACTGGTTGTGCTCGAACTCGTGGACGATGATGCCGTGGGCGTACTCGAGGCGCTTGTCGCCGGTGAAGGCATCGATCAGCGCGGCGCTGGTGATGATCGTGGTGTTGCCGACATTTTCCATGCCGCCGAAGTTGGATTTTTCCATGCAGATCGTGCGATAGACATCGAAGGGGTACTCGTATTCCTGGGTGCGGCCCTGCCAGAGGATGGATTCCTTGAGGATGTCCATGGGGATGCGCGCCTCGGCGGTGGAGCCCGGTGGCACGAGGTATTCGAGTTGGACGCGGCGGCCTGAGGGATAGACGACTTCGTCGGCAAGGACGTCCCAGGTGCCGGCGCAGACGAGGAAGAGGTAGGGGGCCATGGGGACGGGATTGAGGAAGCGGATGAGTTTGCGATCTGGCGCGCCGGGCTTGGGGACGGGGCGGCCGTCGGGGCAGAGGGTGCGGTCGATGTTGCCGTTGGAAATGAGGTGGGTGTAACGCGCGTCGGCTTCGATCGTGGTGGTGAAGGTGCACTTGGCGGTGCAGTCGTCGAAGACCGGGAGGATGCGTTGGAATCCCCACTGCTGGCATTGCGACATGTATTGCTGCGGGCAGCCGGGCGGGGTGGTGTCGCGGTAGATGCCTTCGAGGATACTGTCGGACGGTGTTGAGGTGGCGGCGATGTGGAGGGCGAAACGTGTGCCGGTGGCGACGGGATGGGGCAGGGTGACGACGAGCTTGTTGCGTTCGCGTTGGTATATGTGAGGGAGTTCTGCGTTCTGTGTTCCGTGCCAGGCCACGAAGCGAATGTCCAGGTCGCGCGCATCGAGTTCGATGGTGGTGAGGGGCTGACGCGCGGTCATGTGCAGGATGATGGCGCCGTGGACGAGGCCGTCGCGAAAATCGAGACTGATATCGAGGTGGGCGAGGGCCACGGGCAGCGGGGCAAAATCCGTGCGAAGGTAGCGGAAGCGGCGCGTGGTCATAAGGCGGTGTCGATCTTGGCGGCGAGCACGAAATCGCTTTCGGTCAGGCCGTCAATCTTGTGCGTCCAGATCAGGACGTTGACGCGGCCCCAACCGAGTTGCAGGTCGGGGTGGTGATGTTGTTGCTCCGCGATGGCGCCGACGCGGTTCGTGAAATCGAGCGCCTCTCGAAAATTTTTAAACGTGAACTCTTTTTCGAGGTGATGTTCCGTGATGACGGTCCAGCCGTTGCCGAGCTGGGCATGAAGATCCTGCACCGCCGCCCCCTTGAGCGGCGGGATGCCGCCGCGGCAGGGGATGCACTCTTTATTGGCGAGGGTGCAGGATGTCATACGGCAACCGGCGTCAGGGCGCCGGTTCGGTTGCGGCATCGGCCGCAGGGGCTGCTTCCGTGGGCGCCTCGGCGTCCGTGGCGGCGGCGTCATCATGGCAAGCGGCCTTTTCCTTCTTCTCGCACTTCGCGGCGCAAGCGGCCTTTTCTTCGTCAGAGCACTTGGCTTTGTCCTTGTCGCAGCATTCGGCCTTGTCGCCTTTGGCGCAGCAGGACATCTTGGACTTGCTGGCGCAGGCGTTGGTGTCGCCGCTCTTGCAGTGGCTCCCGCCCGCCCACACGGCGGCGGCCAACAGACTCACACCCAACATTGTGCAAATAACGGTGATCTTCTTCATGTTCTTCGCGCTCCCTCTGTGTTGTGTTTTCGATGACTGTGAAAACGGTGTTCAGGATACCGCAAGGGAAGGGGGGGAGGCAAGCGGATGTGGGCGGGGAAGATTTCGGAATTTCACGCAGAGGCCCCGCGCCGAGCGGGGTAAACGCGGAGGGCGCGCAGAGAGAGGGACGCGTTCGCTATTCCGGGCGGGTTTCCTGGGTGACCCAGGCGAGGTAGTCGGGCGAGCCGGCGGTGGCGGATGTGACGAGGATTTCGGGGAGTTCGTAGGGGTGGTGGGTGCGAATGAAGGCGACGAGGGCGTCGGCGCGGGCGGTGGAGGTTTTGGCGATCAGGAGGCGCTCGGCGGTGTGTTCGACGAGGCCCTTCCAGCGATAGACGCTTTGAATGGGGGTGATCTGGACACAGGCGGCGAGGCGGGCCTCGATGATGGCGGCGGCGAGGGCGTCGGCCTGCGCGGCGGTTTCGACGGTGGTGGTGATGATGGAGAGGGTGGACATGGGGAGAGGAGGGGGGAAGGGGGAGGTTTCAGGCGTCAGGGTTCAGTGGGGCCCCCGGCCCACGGCGGGCCGGGTGGAACAAGGCAAAGCGACTTCAGGTAATGAACACCGAATTGAACCGCAGAACCGCAGAACAAGGAACCGCAGATCGGCGAAGTTCCGAACTGACTTCGGCATTCGTCGATCCTTGTTCGATATTCTGCGGTTCATATTGTCTATGAACTATTTATGAATGAATTCTGCGAAAGGTGTCTCAGATCAGGTTTCAGGAGAACGTCGAACATCCAACATCGAACGCCCAACGCCGAAGTCGGGGGCGGAGATGGATTTCGGCGTTCAATATCAAGGTCATGGTATCAAATACTCCAATCGCGGATGTGGATGCCGCACTCCTTGTGTTCGTCCAGTTCCCACCACCACCGGCCGGCGCGGGGGTCGTCGCCGGTTTTGACGGGGCGGGTGCAGGGGGCGCAGCCGATTGAGGTGTAGCCCTTGTCGAAGAGGGTATTGTAGGGAATTTTGTTGGCGCGGATGTAAGTCCAGACGCGGTCTGAATCCCAGTCCGACAGCGGGTTGATTTTGATGATGCCGCCGTGGACCTTGTCGCGCTCGATTTTTTGCACGGCGGCGCGGGTCGAACCCTGATCGCGGCGCAGGCCGGTGATCCAGGCGTCGAGGCCTTGCAGCGCGCGGGAGAGCGGTTCGACTTTGCGGAGGTAGCAGCACTCGCGGCGGTTTTCGAGGCTTTCCTTGAATGAAAACAGGCCCTTCTCGCGTTCGAGTTTTTCGACGGACTCGTGGCGAGGGAAGACCCAATCGATTTTGACGCCGTAGCTTCGGCGGATATCCTCGGCGAGTTCGTAGGTTTCCTCGTTGAGGCGGCCGGTATCGATGGCGAAGATGCGGAAGTCCGGGCGGATTTTGCTCATCATGTGGATGATCACGGCGTCCTTGAAGCTGGTCGAGAGCGAGATGCGTGGGCTGTAGCGCTCAAGCGCCCAGCGCAGCACGTCTTCGGCGTCGCGGTTGCCGTGGTAATCGAATTCGGCGCCCAGATCCACGGGTGTGGCGGAGGCGCTGGCCGCAGCGGCGGGCGCGGCGGTGCCTGGTGTCATGAGTTCGTCAGTGTGCATGGTGGCGCCGTTGCGTGGTTAAATCGAATATTCGACTACACGCGACATGGCGGCTGCGCGCTCGCACATGTGCTGGAGCGTCAGCGCGTCGAGTTGACGTGTGATGTGCGTGTTGATCTCCTGCCAGACTTGGTTGTATGGCGTGTTGCGGCCGTTGGGGTTGCCGGCGGATTCGGGGGCGAGGAGGGTTTCCTCGGTCAGGCGGATCACGGCGGAGAGGGGGATTTCCGCGGCGGGGCGGGTCAGGTAATATCCCCCCTTGGCGCCGCGTTTGGAGCCGACAATGCCGCCGCTTTTGAGGATCATCAGGATTTGTTCGAGGAATTTTTGGGGGATACCCTGGCGGCGGGCGATATCGGCCACGCGGACCACACCGGTTCCGTGGTGCTGGGCGAGGTCCAGCATGGTGTTCAGGGCATACTGCGTTTTGGAAGAGACTTTCATCTTTACTATTTCGATAAGGGAACTATGGTATAAGGCGAGGAAGGTGTCAAGGGAGGAGTGGGGCGGTAGGACATTGGGACCGTGGGACTGTGGGACTGTGGGACTGTGGGACTGTGGGACCGTAGGACCTTGGGACCTTGGGACCGTAGGACCGTAGGACCGTGGGACGATGTGCGAAGGGCTTACTGTGAGTAGTGAATTCAAAGGGTTTTCGACGCGGGCGGTGCATGCGGGGCGGGGGTTTGATGCGGGGACGGGGGCGGTGATGCCGCCGGTCTTTTTGACCTCCACCTTTGCGGCGGGCAATCCTGGTGGGTTTGACTATACGCGCTCCGGCAACCCGAATTTCCGGCTGCTCGATTGCACCCTTGCGGCGCTGGAGGGCGGGCAGTTCGCGACCTGTTTTGCCAGTGGGGTGTCGGCGATCACCGCCGTAGTTTCCACGCTCAAGAGCGGGGATACGGTGTTCGCCGAAGAAAATGTCTATGGCTGCACATACCGATTGTTCGACAAGGTCTTTTCAAAATTTGGTGTAAGAGTCATTTATGCCGATTTGAGTGATCCGGCCAACTGGGGGCGTATCGTGCAGGAACGCCCGGCGCTGGTGTGGCTGGAAAGTCCGACGAACCCGTTGCTCAAGGTCGTGGACATTGCGGGCATCAGCGCGGTGGCGCAGTTCGTTGGCGCGCCGGTGCTGGTGGACAATACCTTTGCTTCGCCGTATCTCCAGTTGCCGCTGACGCTGGGCGCCACGCTCGTGCTGCACTCGACGACGAAGTACATCAACGGTCACAGCGATTGCTTGAGCGGGGCGATTGTGACCAACGACGCGGCGTGGCAGGAGAAGATGATTTTTGCGCAGAAGGCGCTGGGCTTGCAGCCCTCGCCCTTCGATGCCTGGCTCACGGCGCGCGGTGCGCGTACGCTGGCGTTGCGCATGGAGCAGCACAGCCGGACTGGATTGGAACTGGCGACGTGGTTGGAGGGGCGGCCGGGCGTGCGCACGGTGCGCTATCCGTTTTTGGCGAGCCACCCGCAGGTTGAACTCGCGCGCCGGCAGATGCGCGCCGGGTCCGGGTTGATCGTGGCCGAGCTTGATTGCGACGCGGCCACGGCGCTGGATGTGTGCCGCGCGTTGAAGTTATTTACGCTCGCCGAAAGCCTGGGTGGCGTGGAGAGTCTGGTCTGCCATCCGGCGACCATGACGCATGCGTCCGTACCGCGCGCCGTGCGCGAGCAGGTGGGGATTCGCGACGGGACGGTGCGCTTTTCGGTGGGGATTGAGGATGTCGAGGATCTGCGGGCGGATTTGGAGAGGGCGTTGAAACGGCTTAAGACGGACGGGAAGTAACCGCGAATGGACGCGAATAGGCGCGAATGGGGACGGAATTGTATATGTGTGGTGGCCGATCCGATTCGCGTTTATTGGCGTTCATTCGCGGTTTTTGAAGTTTGGATGATATATGCGTGACCTTCTTAAAGATCCCATGTGGCGGCCGGAGGAGATGGGGCGGCCGATTCCGGAGTCGGTGCATGCGGTGTCGGTGGCGCTGCCGACGTGGGCCGACGTGGTGGGCTATGAAGAAAAGCGTCCGGAGGCCGTGGCGCGCATGCGCAGCGGGTATCCGCGCTTTGTTGTGCATCCGCTGGTGGCCGCGATTGGCAAGCGCATGGCGCCGCAGGGCGTGTGCCTGCCGTTTCCCTCGATGCACGCGGCGGAGATGGGCGCGGCCTATGTGAGCCGCAGGAGCGGGGCCGAGGCGCAGATTGTGCGCGACGGCGATTTGTGTGGCGTGGTCACGACGCCGGAAGGTGCGGGGGCCCTGCGGGCTTACTGGCAACATGCGGGATTGATTGTGTCGAGCCGTCAGGCGGAGGCGCATCTGGCCGGGAAGAGCGTCAATCCCTCGGCGGCGGAATTTGTGCGGGCCTCGCTGCGCCGACAACTGGCCGGGTTCTATCGTTGCGGCGCGGACGATGTGTTCCTGTATCCCACGGGCATGGCGGCGATCTTTGACGTGCTGCGCGCGGTGAACGCGTGGAAGCCGGCGCGCGCGACGGCCCAGCTCGGGTTTCCCTATGTGGACAGCTTAAAGGTGCAGCAGCAGTTCGGCGCCGGGGTGGTTTTCATTCCATGCAGCAGCGGCGTGGGGTTGGAGGCGGTGCAGACACAGCTCGAAAAACAGCCGCTGGCGGCGTGCTTCACCGAGTTGCCGGGCAATCCGTTATTAGAATGCCTCGATCTCACCAAGCTCGCGCCCTGGCTGCGCGCGCGAGAGATTCCACTCGTGGTGGATGACGTCGTGGCCACGCCGATTAACGTGAATCTGGACGCGCACGCGGATGTGATTGTCACGAGCCTGACGAAATATTTTGCGGGCACGGGCGATGTGATGGGCGGGGCGGCGATGCTCAACCCCCGCGCGCCGTTCTATGGGCCCTTAAAGAAGGCGTTGCGGGCGGTGCATGAGGAGCTTTTGTGGATTGGCGATGCCGAGGTGCTCGATCGCCAGGCGCGGGGTTTTCCGGAGCGCATGCGCGGGCACAACGCGGGCGGGTTGTATATTGCCGAGCGCTTGAAGGCGCATCCGGCGGTGGAAAAGGTGTGGTATCCCAAGTGGCAGAGTGCCAGCGCCTATGAGGCGGTGCGCCGGCCCGAGGGCGGGTATGGCAACCTCTTGAGTTTTGTCGTGAAGCGCCCCGAAAAAAATGCGGCGCGGGTGTATGACGCGCTGGAGATTTGCAAGGGGCCGACACTGGGGACGATTTTCACGCTGGCCTGCCCCTTCACGCTGCTGGCGCACTATGGCGAGCTCGAGTGGGCCGAATCCTGCGGCGTGTCGCGCTGGCTGGTGCGCGTCTCGGTGGGGCTGGAAGACCCCGAGGAACTCTGGCAGCGCTTCGCCAAGGCGCTGGCGCTGGCGGGGTAGCGGGGCTTTGGTGATTGTGGGCTTTTCAACCGAAGCGTCATGCGTTTGCTTCGCGGTCTCCCGACCGCTCGCCCTTCGGGACCGGCAGGCGCCGGTCGCCCTACGCCGCGCCCCCGCGGCTTCGGGACGGGTGCGCAATGGAAGAACAATTTTACCGCATCCGCGTCGTTGCATGAAGCGGCGCGGACCGGAGTCCAGCGCCGCTTCATGCGCCTAGCGGCTACGGCAAACTTGTCCTCCCATTCCGCATCCCTCCCTACGGTC
>CAMFEP010000072.1 GCA_945949405.1 Kiritimatiellales bacterium | reverse complement strand
AATTCGCTGTTCTGTTGAGATCAGTGCAGTTACACTCCGCCGTTCTGATACAAACCAACTGCAACGGATGAACCGTTGTGGGAACAAGGAGACGTTATGAAATTCAATGTTATGACCTGTATGTTGGCTGCGGCGATTGTGGTCGCGAGCGTGGGATGCGGGAAGAAGCAGAAGCAGGAAGCGGATGCGGCCGTGAAGTCGGCGCAGGAAGCCGCCGGGCATGCCGCAGAAGCGGCGAATGCCGCACTGGCGACGGCCAAGGAAGATGCGGCGAAGGCGTTGGATACCGCGCAAGTGAAGACTGGCGAGGCGCTCGAGTCCGCCGGCCAGGCGCTCCAGGAAGCGGGCCAGGCAGGCAATGCCGAAGCGCAAGCTGCCTTGGATGCGGCGAAGAAGGCGTCGGATGATGCCGCGGCACAGGCGCAAAAGGCCATGCAGGATGCGGCCCAGCAGTTGCAGGCGGCCCCGGTGGCGCCGGCTGCTCCGGCAGCTCCCTGATCGAGGCTGAAGCGATTCTTGAAGCGACGCGACGGAGAGATCCGTCGCGTCGTTTTTTTATGGGGGATAGGCAGGAAGGGTCGCGTGGCCGCGACCCCTCCCGGGGCACCCCTCCCGGGGCGCTTGCCTCGTCTACGCATTGCCGTTATCGTGGCGCGCGATGAACTGGTACGTGTTGTATCTGCGGCCGCGGTGCGAGAAAAAGCTGGCCGAGTACTGCCGCATCCATGGGTTGAAGCATTATTTGCCGCTGCGTTCGGAGACCAAGGTTTACCAGCGCCGCAAGGTGACGGTCGAAAAGCCGCTTTTCCCCAGTTACTTTTTTGCCTCGTTCGACGGCGAAGGCCGGCTGAAGGTTTTGAAGACCAACAACGTGCTGCGCATCCTGGAGCCGATCAGCAAGCGGCTGTTTTTGCATCAACTGGCGCAGGTGCGCAAGGCGTTGCGTGTGGATCCCACATTGGCGGCGGTGTCTGCGATCCGCGAGGGGCGCCGCGTGCGCATTACCGGGGGGCCCTTCCTGGGGGTCGAGGGGCTGATCACCCTGATCAAGGGCAAGACCAAGGTTTGTTTAAATGTGGAGATGGTGGGGCGCGCACTGGCGGTTGAGGTGAATCGGGAGTATTTGGAAGTGGTGGATTGAGGCGCGGGGCCAGGCGACCGCGAATTGACGCGAAGGGGGCGGGAATCATGACTACGAAGACCATGCCGTCGTGGAAGGGGATCGTGTTGGCCGGGGGGGCGGGGACGCGGCTGCATCCGATTACGCTGGTGTCGAGCAAGCAGATCCTGCCCGTGTACGACAAGCCGATGGTGTATTATCCGATTTCGATCCTGATGCTTGGCGGCATTCGCGACATCCTCGTGATTTCCACGCCCGCCGATCTGCCGCGCTTCCGGGAACTGCTCGGCGATGGGAGCCGCATTGGCGTGCGCTTCACCTATGCCGAGCAACCCGAGCCCAAGGGCATTGCGCAGGCCTTTGTGATTGGGGCGCCATTCATCGGCGATTCTCCCGTCTGCCTCGTGTTGGGGGACAATCTTTTCTACGGCAGCATGACGTTTCTGCGCAACGCGCTGAAGCGTGCGACGGGCGCCACGGTGTTTGGGTATCCCGTGCATGATCCGGAGCGTTATGGCGTTGTGGAGTTTGACGCGCACGGCAAGGTCATCAGCATCGAAGAAAAACCCAAGCAACCCAAGAGCCGCTATGCCGTGCCGGGGTTGTACTGCTACGACAATCGCGTGGTGGAGATTTCGCGCACGATGAAGCCCTCCGCGCGCGGCGAGCTTGAGATCACCGATGTCAACAAAACCTACCTCAGCATGGGCGAGTTGCATGTGGAATTGCTTGGGCGCGGCATGGCGTGGTTGGACACGGGCACGCCGCAGAGCCTGCTTGAGGCGAGCAACTTTGTGGCCAGCATTGAAAACCGGCAGGGTTTGAAGATTGGTTGCATTGAAGAAGTGGCTTACCGCATGGGCTTCATTGATCAGGCGCACTTGCTCGCCGCGGCGGCGGCCTTCAAGGGCAACGACTACGCTAAATACCTCAAGGCCGTCGCGGACGAGCCGCAGCCGATGGCGGCGGAATAGGGCGGATTTTGGCAACGGGCCAATTGCGAGGGCGGCCAGGCGGCCGCCCCTCCCGCCATCGCAATTCACAAGAAGCCCACGACCTGTTTCCACCCGCGTTGCCGGGTATCGGGGGGGCTGATATAGTGGCGGGCATTGCCGCGAAAGGCCCGGCCATGTTCATGATTTTTGCATAATGGACGTGCACGGAGTGTGACAGCATGCAGGTTCTCCATCGATTTTTTTGCAGCCTGGCTTTCGGGCTGACCACGGCGGTGATTCTCGTGGCCCCGTGGATTTTTGGGGCATGGGAGATGTGGGGGTTCTGGCCATTTGCGGTGGTCCTGTTCGTGGCGGCGATTTGCCTGGGACTGTGCTGGGTGTGTGGCGCGGCGGGGCGCGATGGTGGTGGCGTGCCGCGGGACGGGATATGCATCCTCGCTGCCTTCCTGCCGTTCCTCGTCTATGCCTTCGTGCGTTTTCAGCAGGCAGACGTGTACCAGGACGCGGAGCGCGCCTTTCTGCTGCATGCCACGGCGCTGCTCGTGGGCCTGATTGTTGTCACGCGCGCCGGTCCGCGCGCCCGGCGGGTGTTATTTCTGCTCATCGCGGCGGATCTATTCGCGCTGGGCGCCTACGGGTTGAGCAATCACTGGATTGGCGGCAACCGGACCGTCATGTGGGTGCCGGGGTTTCCCGGGTATATCGCCGCGCATCGCGCCACGGGCTCCTATTTTTGCCCAGACCACTTTTCCGGCATCATGGAATTTGCCGTGTGTATCGGGGTGGCACTGCTGTTGCGGGGCCGCGGGGTGACGCTGCGCGTTGCGGGGGGCGTGTTGATGGGGATGGGGGCGATGGGGGTTGTGCTTAGTAAATCCCGCGGCGGCGGGCTAACGCTGGTGGTGGTGGCGCTGGCGACGCTGGTGTGGGGATTTTCGCACATGCCCCGCGCGACCCGGAACTGGTGGCGGCTCACTGCGTGCGCGGTTTTGCTGGCGGGCATGATCCTGCTCGCGCACTTCGCGGAAGCCTACCTCGAACGCATGGGCAGTTATGTTGGGCTGAAAGAAGCGCGCCAGAAGCCGATGCGCGAAGCGGTGGTCTTCGTCATTGATGGCTTTAAACAACAGGACCGTGCCCTGATGTTCGCCGGTGCGGTGCGGGCCTGGCGCACGCATCCGTGGGTGGGCATTGGGCCGGGGATGCATCCGAACCTCTGGCCGCACTTTGGCCCCACGCCCGACGGCGACCGCGCCGCGAGGCGCTGGCCGACGCGTTTGAACAATGACTACGTGTCCAATGCGGTGCACAACGATTGGATGCAACTTTTGGAGGAGTATGGTGTGATTGGGTTTGTGCTGTTTCTGGTGCCCGCCACGCTGGGGTGGTGCGCTCTGTTGCGGCGCGTGCGGGATGGAGCGCGTGACCGGGACGGCGTTGATGGGGCCATGCCGCTGGCGGCGCTGCTGGTGGTGGTGGCGATGGCGTTTCATGCCCTGGGCGATTTCAATCTGCAGATGCCCGCCACCGCCTGGATGTTCGCGGCGTTGATCGCGCTCTCTTTCGGGACGACCACGGATTACACGGATGGCACGGATAGCGCATGAAAATTATTATCATCAGCGATCTGCATCTCGGGGGGCATCACACGCGCGCGCGCGCCTTGCTGATGTTTTTGAGCAGCCTGCCGCCGGATGCGACACTGGTGCTCAACGGCGACACGCTCGATCATGCACGCAAGCACATGCCGCCTGAGCATGGGCAGGTGCTGGAGCGCCTGCGTGAATTATCGCGGACGCAGCCGGTGATCTGGCTCCCTGGAAACCATGATGAGGACGTGGTGTTGCCGGACCCCGCGGGCATCCGGTTCCAGGCCGACCATGCCATTGGCAAGCGGTTGTATCTGGCGCACGGCCATCACTTCGACAACATCCTGGTCAAGAATCGCAAGTTTTTCACGATGCTGCGCAAGCTGTATGATCTGCGCGTCCATCTCGGCCTCAAGCCGGTGCATGTGGCGGCGGTGGCCAAGAAATTTCCGTGGCTGTTCCGTATCCTGTGCCGGAGTCTGGCCGGCAACGCCGTGCAGCATGCGCGCGAGCAGGGATTTGCGGCGGTCACCTGCGGGCATGTGCATCACGCGGAAGATCTCATGATCGAGGGGATCCGTTATATCAACACGGGTTCCTGGACCGAGGATCTGTTGCATTATCTTGAAGTCGACGAGGAGGGGATGCGGTTGGTGCGGGTGGATCCGCACGGCATTTAGCCGCGAAAAGGCGCCCATGCAGCAGAGCGTAGCTCGCTGCAGGGCACGGCAAAAGGCGCAAAACGGATGACTGCACCTTACAAGGCATTCTGATGCAGACGCGGACATTCAAGGCGGGGGTATTGGCGTTTGGGGCGGCGCTGACGGTGGGCGCGGGCTTGATCAGCTCTGCGGTGCTGGCGCGTCTGCTGACACCGCATGATTATGGAACGTTTCGCCAAACCTTGCTGGTGTTTCTTGTCGCGGGGCCGGTCTTGTCGATGGGGCTGCCCAACGCGCTTTCGTATTTTTTGCCCGGCGAAGCGCGACGGCCGCGGGCGGTGCTCTATGAAAATATTCTGTTGCTGGTGGCGCTGGGTGTGGGCTTCGGGATTTTTCTGCTGGCGGGCGGCAACCGGCTGATCGCGCGCGGCCTGGGGAATCCCGATTTGGTGACAACGCTGGCGATCATGGCTCCCTATGCCATGGTGAATCTGCCATGGGGCTCATTCTCCACCTGCCTGATGGTCAGCGGGCGGGCGATGTCGTTCACGATCGTGAACGTGCTGGGGCGGCTGCTGTTGCTGGCGTGTGTGTTGATTCCCTGCGTGTATTGGCGTTCGGCCGAAGCGGCCCTCGTGGGGACGGTGTTTTCCGCGGCGCTGGTGATGGTGCCAGCGTTCGTGCTGATGATCCGGTCCTGCCAGGGGGCGGAGGTGACACCGGGTTGGCCAGGCATGAAGGCGCAACTGGCGTATGCGGGACCGCTGACGATCGCGTCGATATTCGGAACACTCTCAATCACGTTCGACAAGATCATCGTCTCGACCCTTTGCGATCCGGCGACGTTCGCCGTCTATGCGAACGGCGCGATGGAATTGCCCATTACCGGCATCGTCACCGGTGCCGCCACGGCGGTGCTGCTGCCCGAGATGGCGGCGCTTTACAAGCGGGGGCAGACGCGTGAGATGCTCGATTTGTGGAAGCGTTCGGCGGTGAAATGTGCGGTGGTGATTGCGCCGGCGATGGCGGGGCTGCTCGTGCTGGCGCCGCAATTCATCCGCCTGTTGTATTCCAGCAAGTATGTGGAGAGCACGCTGCCGTTCATCATCTACCTGCTCGTGCTGCCGGGGCGCGTGGTGACGTATCATGCGATTTTCATGGCGGCGGGCCGGAATGGCGCGCTCTGTTTGCGAAGTGTGATCACGCTGGCGGTCAACGTGGTGATCAGCGTCGCGCTGGTCACCCGATTCGGCTATCTGGGTGCGGCGGTGGGGGCTGTGCTGGCACTGTATTTGTGTGAGATTCCGCTGTATCTGCACGGCATCCGGCGGGTGCTGCAGGTGAAATCGGATCCGTTGCTGCCCTATCGCGATATGGCGCGGATTTTTGCGGGGAGTTTCGTTGCCGCCGTGCCTGTGGCGGCGCTGGCGCATTGGTGCCCGCTCGCCGACCTGCCGATGTTTTTGGTGGGAGGGGGGCTGTATGCGATGCTGGCGGCGCTGGTGATGCAATGGCTGGGGTATTTGGATTTACGCGCGGTGTTGTTGCGATGGCGGGCCGTACGGCGTGCGGGCCCTGCCCAGGAGCGGGACAGGTGACGCCGGCGCGCGCCAACGTGTTGGGCGTTGGGTTGAGCGCCATCAACATGGGCACGGCCTTGGAGGCGGTGACGGCCGCGCTTGACCGGAAAAAGAAGGGCTACATTTGCGTCACTGGCGTCCACGGCGTTTCTGAAGCGCAAGAGGATCCATCATTGCGCGACATTTTAAACAATGCCTTCCTATGCACGCCCGACGGCATGCCCATGGTCTGGGTTGGGCGGTGGCAAGGCCACAGGACCATGCGCCGGGTGTATGGGCCGGATTTGATGCTGGCGGTGCTGGCCATGTCCGAGTCGCGCGGCGACCGCCATTTCTTTTATGGCGGCGCCAACGGCACCGTCGAGGTTTTGCGCAAAAAGCTCCAGCAACGTTTTCCCAAGCTCCAGATCGCCGGGACCTATGAGCCGCCCTTCCGTCCGCTCAACGCCGATGAAGAAAAACGTTTCACCGGCATGATTCGTTCCACCAAGCCAGATGTCATGTGGATAGGTTTAAGCACTCCCAAGCAGGAAAGATTCATGGCCGACTATTTATCCAAACTCGACGTGACGCTGATGTTGGGTGTCGGCGCGGCCTTCGATTTTCATGCCGGGAAGGTCAAGCAAGCTCCCCGCTGGATGCAGTCCTGTGGTTTGGAATGGTTCTTTCGCCTTTGCTGCGAGCCGCGCCGCTTGTGGAAGCGTTACCTGAAGAACAATCCTGTTTTTATTCTCCGCATACTTGGGCAACTCAGCGGCCTGAAGAAATACCCGCTGGCGTGACGTGGATGCAACCATGACGGGCTCATCCGCTGACGAAATTCTCACGCGCGCCGAGCCGGATTGTCCGGTGTGCCGCAGCCAGGGCGTGGAATTATACGCAGGCATGAGGGATCGGTTGTTTGGTGCGCCCGGAGACTGGCGCTTGAAGGTTTGTAAAAATACCGTGTGCGGACTGGCCTGGCTTGATCCCATGCCACGCGAGGATCAGATCGCCAGGGCGTATCGCCACTATTACACACACGCCGCGCAGGAGGGCGCGCGCCAGGCGTCGGGGCGTCTCTATCTGGAGATCGCCAACGCCTATGTGGCGGCGCGGTATGGCTATCGCGATGTGGCGGTATGCAGGACGGGACGGTGGTTGCGGCCTCTGGTGGCGCTGATTCCCGGGCGACGGTTGGATTTTGAATTAAGCGTGATGTGCCTGCCGGCGGCGGCGTGCGGGACGTTGCTTGAAGTCGGCTGCGGGTCCGGCGAGTTTTTGGCGCGCATGCGGCAGTTCGGCTGGGTGGTGGAGGGGGTGGACCCGGATCCGCGGGCGGTGCAGCAGGCGGCGGCGTTGGGGCTGGCGGTTTATGAAAGTGATTTGTGGCAGCGGGCCTATGCGGATAACCGTTTCGATGCGATTGTCTTGAGTCACGTCATCGAGCATGTGCCAGATCCGGAGGCATTGATGCGTGAGTGCTGGCGCATACTCAAGCCAGGTGGGCGGATGGTGATTGTCACGCCCAATATCCAGAGCTGGGGGCATGCGCGGTTCGGGGCGGACTGGCGCGGGCTTGAGCCGCCGCGGCATCTGCAGATATTTTCGATCGCGGCGTTGCGCACGCTTTGCGAACGCGCGGGGTTTGGTCGGGTCAATTGCCGGTCGATTGCGCATGCGCGGGTGATCTGGATGGCGAGTTGGGGTTTGCGGGCGGGCCGGCGGTTGGATCTGGCCACGCCAGCGCCGGCGCTTGTGCGGCGCTGGGCGGATGTGATGGAGCTGGTGGAGTATTTCCGGATCAAGCTGGACCCATGCGCGGGTGAGGAATTGCTGTTGCGGGCGGTGAAATAGGGCGGCCAGGCGGCCGCCCCTCCCGGCGGGGCGTTATGAGGGTTGGCGTCATATTGCTGAATTGGAACAGCGGGGAATTTACGATTCCCTGCATTGCGTCGTTGCTGGCGGGGGAGGTGGTGCCGTGGCGGATTCTGGTGTGGGACAATGCGTCGGCGGATGGTTCGGCTGAGCGCATACAGGCCCAGTTTCCCGAGGTGACGATGATACGCAGCCCGACCAACATTGGATTCACCGGGGGAAGTAATGCAGGCATTGGGCAGCTGTTGCGCGAGGGCGCCGAGGCGGTTTGGATATTGAACAACGATACGATTGTCGACAAAGGCTGCCTGCGGGAATTGCTGGCGGTATTGGGGCGCCATCCGGAGGCCGCGGTGGCCACGGGGAAAATATTGTACAAGCAGGCGCCTGACCGGCTTTGGTATGCGGGCGGCGAATTAGAATCCTGCGGGTTTGGGGGGCGGCACCGCGGGATAGGTGACATTGATCGCGGGCAATACGAATGTGAAGCGGCGGTGGGGTTTGCCAGCGGGTGCTGCATGCTCGTGCCGGCACCGGTGTTTCAGGTCCTGGGGTTGTTTCATGGCCTCTACTTTGCGTACCATGAGGACGTGGAGTGGTGCTGGCGCGCCCGGGAGCGTGGGGCCTTATTGTGGTACGCGCCACGGGCGGTGCTGTGGCACGATGTTTCGGCGAGTATGAAAAAAAATACGCTCAAGCCGGGGGCCGGTACGATTTCCGCGCAGGCGCATTATCTGGAGGCGCGCAACCGGATTTTTACGATGCGGCTGCATGCGCGGGGCGCAGGACAAGGCGTTCTGGGTTCTGGGTTCTGGGTTCTGCGGACGGCGTGGTTGCTTGGCGGATTGACCCTGAGGGGGCGCGGGGCAAAAATTCGAGGACTGTTGCGTGGAATTCGGGATGGATTGATGACTGATCTTTCGGACGAGTGCAACGCATGATCACCAGCCAATTTATCGCGGTCGGGGTGGTGCTGCTGGTGGGGCTGATCCTGCTGATGGGGGTTTCGGCGGGCAATCCGACGGTGCCGCTGATGCTGGCGGCCTTCCCCTTGTGCGTCTACCTGGTGAACCGGCCGGATTTCTGGCTGGCGCTGCTGGTCGCGATTTCTGGAAGCCGGCTCACGTTTCCCGGCGCCCCCGAGAACCTCAACACCTACCAGGTATTGTCCGCGCTATTCGTCGGGTTCCTGGTGCTCTACCGGATGATGCATCCGGTGGGGCATCGGAAGAGTCCGGTACGCAAATATGTGTTCGCGTTTGCGGTGGTGCTGCTCGCGGTGGGGTTGCGCAGCGGCATGGGCATGCGGGTGCTGGGGTCGGACATGTGGGGCGGTTCACCCTACGCCACGCTGATCATCGCGTGCCTGCTGTTGCTTTCCGCAGACCTCGTAGTCCTGAGCCCGCGTATGTGGCGGAATGCCCTGATCGCCATGTGTTTGCTCACGTTTTTGCCCGTGGTTGCCCAAAGTTTGTATGTATTCAGCGGCGGGCAGATCAGCCTGCAATATGCGTTCATCCAGCCCAAGGGGTTCATCGTGGAAACGCTGACGGCGGTCTCGTCGGATTCCGGCATTGCCCGATTTTCCACGGATTATAGCGTGACCCTGTTGTATCTGCCGCTGCTGCTGTTTGCAAACCCCATGCGCGGCAAGAACGCGGTGGTGACGACCAGTATTTTTCTGATCTCGCTGGTGGTTGCGGGGCTGTCGGGATCGCGGTATTCGATTTTCGTGGTGATCGGGTACGTATTTTTCTGGTCACTGCTGGGCGGGCCGCGGATCTTTTGGGGGCGGACCTTCGGGGTGGTGATGGCCGCGCTGGTTGCGCTGGCGATTGCGGCGGCCTTTGCGCAGCATTTCCCGGCGCCCATCCAGCGCTCGCTGAGTTTCGTTCCCTGGGCGGACGTTTCGCAGCGGGTGCGTTTGGATGCGTTGGGCACCACCACCTGGCGCATCGACGTCTGGACGCGTGCGATCCATGAAGATTTACCGCGCTACTGGCTCACCGGTCGCGGATTCGCCTTCAATCCGCGCGATTACGAGGCGCTGCGCCGACTGGGGCTTGAGGTGCGGGAATGGGCCTTCGTCACGGGCAG
>CAMFEP010000071.1 GCA_945949405.1 Kiritimatiellales bacterium | reverse complement strand
AAGGATGCCGGCGAGGGCTTGGTAGAACCAGGCGCTGATGTCGCTGAACATGTGGTGATTGCGCGAAGACGTGCCGTCCCACACTTCCCAGAGGGTCGTGGCGCCCTGGGCGATCCAATGGCCCCAACTGGGGAAATCGGTTTGCGTGGCGATGCGGTAGGCGGTGGCGTTGTGGCCGAGTTCGCGCAGGACGTGGAAGACGTACTTGGTGCCGAGGATGCCGCAATCGATGTGATCGTTGGCGGCGGTGACTTCGTCGAGGAGCATGCGCGTGAAGGATTCCACTTCGTTGGGTTCGACGAGGCCCTGGTACAAAAAGCAGGCGATGGAGGTCTGGCTGTGGCCGGCGAGTTTACCGGAATTTGGGTCATAGAATTCATTACGCGCGGCGGACTTGATTTTGTTGGCGAGTTTTTCGAGGCGGCGGGCGTCGGCGGGTTTGCCGAGGAGGGTGGCGATGCGTGCGACGAGGCGCGTGTCGGCGTGGTAGTAGGCGGTGTTGGTGAGGGGGGCGGGAGCTTTGTGGGAGTCGGGGCCGGGGGAGGGCGGGCACCAGTCACCGAGGCCGAAGTGGACGATGTGGTTGGTGGCGAGGCCATCGAGGTAGGAGAGGTAGCGGAGCATGCCGGCGTAGTGATGGCGGAGGATGGCGAGGTCGCCGCGGTAGAGATAGAGGTACCAGGGGATGAGGATGTAGGCGCTGTCCCAGGCGGGGCCTGCGCCCCAGTTATATCCCCAGCCGCCGGTGGGGACGATGCCGGGGAAGGCGCCGCTGGCGCGCTGACAGTCAGTAAAGTCGTCGAGCCATTTTGTGTAGGCCGTGGTGGGCTCGAAATTGTAGAGCACCTGCTCCGCGGAGAGGTGGGCATCGCCGGTCCAGCCATTTTTCTCGCGCTGCGGGCAATCGGTGGGCATGCCGTGGTAATTGCTGCGGGTGGCGCGCAGGGCGGCGGCCTGGATTTGGTTCAGGAGCGGGTTGGAGCAATCGAAGAGGCCGGTGTGTTCGAGGTCCGTGTGGACGACGCGGCCGGCGAGCATGTCGAGGGTGGCGGGGCCGGTGAGGCCGGTGAGTTGGACATATTGAAAGCCGTGATAGGTGAAGCGGGTTTCGTAGGACTCGAGGCCGGCGCCTTTCATTATATAGGTATCGGTTTGGAAGACGTCCGTTTTGAGGAGGCCGGCGATGTCCTTGCGGTCGATGTCGCCATCGGGGCCAAGGCGTTCGGAGTAGCGCAGGGTCACGGTGGTGCCTGCGGGGCCTTGCAGGGTGAGGCGGGCCCAGCCGGCGATGTTGTGACCGAGGTCGTAGATCCAGACGCCGGGGCGAACCTCGGCGAGCGATTTTGGGTGCAGGGTTTCCGTGACGCGGCAGGGCGGCATGAGTTGGGCGCGGAGGGCGCCGCCGGGGTGGCGTGCGATTTCGGCGGGCTTCCAGTCAGTAGGTTTGTACGCGGCGTCGCACCAGCCGGGTTTTTCCGCGCGCGCGTCGTAAATTTCTCCGTTGCGCAGGCCGTCGAAAACGATGGGGCCGGTGGACCACTGCCAGGAGGTGTCGCTGATGACTGTGGTGCGGCGGCCGTTGGTGTGGAGGATTTCGATTTGGACGATGGCCTTGCAGACATCGATCCAGGGAGCGGCGAAGAGGTTCCAGACGTCCTGGGTGTGGTGGTGGTACCAGCCGGTGCCGAGGGTCAGGCCGGCGGCGTTGTCGCCTTGGGTCAGGTTGGCGGTGATGTCGTGGACGGTGTAGAGGGCGCGGGCGTCGTACTTGGTGAAGGCGGGATGCAGGACGGCGTCGCCGATTTTTCGGCCGTTGAGATAAAACTCGTGGAAGCCGAGGCCGCAGATGTAGGCGCGGGCGCGGGCGATGGGTTGCGTGAGGCGGAAGGATTTGCGGATCAGCGGCGAGGCGGGGACGTCGTGGTGCGGCTTGGGTGTGGGGGCGGTGATCCATTGGGCGTTCCAGTCGGAGGCTTTGAGCAGGCCCATTTCCCAACGGGCGGGTGATGAAATTATTTCCGTGCCCTTATCATCCCAGACATGGACGCGCCAGTGACAGGCTTGGCGGGAGCGCAGGGGCTTGCCGGCGTAGGGGACGAGGATGGAGGTGTCGGAGGCGACGCGGGAGGAGTCCCAGAGGTCGGGGGTATTTGCGGTGAGGAGCGATTCGTTGGAGGCGACGACGAGGCGGTAGGCGGTTTGGTGGGCGCCGCGGCGGGTGGAAGCGAGGCACCAGGATAGGCGTGGGGCGGGGGATTCGACGCCGAGGGGGGAGGAGAGATGCTCGCAGAGGAGGTGGGTGAGGGATGTCATGGCGGGGAGGATAGGCGGGGAATTTGGAAACTTTCAACTTTGAACTCTCAACTTTCAACGTCGAAGTAGAAACGCGGCTCACCCGGAGGGTTCGCCCTACCGGCCGGCCGTGTAGATGCGTCGGCCTTGGGATAACGCCCCCCACGGGCTTGATTGGGGGGGCGGAGTGGTGTAGCGTCAGGGGCTTTTGGGCGTAACCATCTATGTACAAGGCTGTTTCCAACAAAACTGATTTTGCGCAGGTCGAGCGCGAGGTGCTGGAGGTTTGGAAAGCGGGGAACATGTTCCAGCGCTCGCTGGACTTGCGGCGCGGTGGCGAGGAATTCGTGTTTTACGACGGGCCGCCGTTTGCCACGGGCACGCCGCACTACGGGCATTTGCTGGCGGGGACGATCAAGGACATCGTGCCGCGTTACCAAACCATGCGCGGGCGCTTTGTGGAGCGGCGCTTTGGGTGGGATTGCCACGGGCTGCCCGTGGAATACGAGGTCGAGCAGGCTCTGGGCATCAGCGGCAAGACTGACATCGAAACGATGGGCGTCGGAGTTTTCAACGAACGCTGCCGCAGCATTGTGTTGCGCTATACGAAGGAGTGGCGGGAGACCGTCACGCGCATGGGGCGCTGGGTGGATTTCGATCGCGACTACAAGACCATGGATCCCACCTACATGGAATCCATCTGGTGGGTTTTTAAGTCCTTGTGGGAAAAGGGGCTCGTATACGAGGGGCAGAAGATTTTGCCGTACTGTCCGCGCTGCGCGACGCCGCTCTCGAACTTTGAGACCAACCAGGGCTACAAGGATGTGGCCGATCCGGCGATCACGGTGCGCTTCAAGCTCGATGACGAGCCGGGGGCGTACATGCTGGCGTGGACGACGACGCCGTGGACGCTGCCGTCCAACATGGCACTGGCGGTGGGGGAGAAGATTGCGTACGTGCGGGTGGAAGATGGCGATGCGGTGTACTACCTGGCCAAGGCGCGGCTCGGGCATTATTACAAAACCGATCAAGATTATCGTGCATTGCGCGAGGTCAGTGGCGCCGAGTTGGTGGGGCGCGGTTACGAGCCGTTGTTTCCGTATTTTGCGGGCCTGAAAACCAGCGACGGTGCGTTTCGCGTGGTGGCGGCGGATTTTGTATCGACCGAGGATGGCACGGGCGTGGTGCACATCGCGCCGGGGTTTGGCGAAGACGACGCGCGCGTGGGTGCGGTGGAAAAATTGCCGGCGGTGTGCCCGATGGATGCGGAGGGCAAGTTTACGGCCGAGGTTTCTGATTACGCGGGGCAGGCGGTCAAGGCGGCCGACACCGAGATCATGGCGCGCCTCAAGCGCGAGGGCAAGCTGGTCCGGCGCGACACGATCAACCACAGCTATCCGCACTGCTGGCGCTGCGACACGCCGCTGCTGTACCGTGCGATTTCCACCTGGTTCGTGAAGGTCGAATCGCTCAAGGAGCGTTTGCTGGCGGCCAATCAGCAGATTCGCTGGGTGCCGGAGCATTTAAAGGACGGGCGATTTGGCAAATGGCTAGAGGGGGCGCGCGACTGGGCGATTTCGCGCAACCGGTACTGGGGCACGCCGCTGCCGATCTGGCGCAGCGACGACGGGGAGGAACTGGAATGCATTGGATCGATCGCCGAACTCGAAGCGCGCTCCGGGAAAAACGTGGCAGACTTGCACAAGCATTTCGTTGACGCGCTCGAACTGCCCTCGAAGCAGGGCAAGGGCACGCTCAAGCGCATCCCCGAGGTTCTTGATTGCTGGTTCGAGAGCGGGGCCATGCCGTATGCGCAGGCGCATTACCCCTTTGAGAATCGCGAGCGATTTGAGAGCCATTTTCCGGCGGATTTTATTGCCGAAGGGCTCGATCAGACGCGCGGCTGGTTTTACACGCTCATGGTGCTTTCGGTGGCGCTGTTCGACAAGCCGGCCTTCCGCAACGTGGTGGTCAACGGGCTGGTGCTGGCCGAGGACGGGCGCAAGATGAGCAAGCGCCTGAAAAATTATCCCGACCCGGCGAAGTTGATCGAGACCTATGGCGCGGATGCGTTGCGTTTATATCTGATCTATTCGCCCGTGGTGCGCGCCGAGGATCTGCGGTTTTCTGAAGAGGGTGTGAAGCACCTGATGCGCAACATTTTGATTCCGCTGTGGAATGCGTACAGCTTTTTTGTCACTTACGCCAATGTTGATCAGTGGCAGGAAAGGGGCGGGGGGCAGGTTTCAGGTGTCAGTGGGAAGGGACACGTGCTTGACCGGTGGATTTTGAGTTCGATGGAGACGTTGCTGGACCGGGTGGTGACGGCGCTGGATGAGTACGATTTGCAGCGCGCGGTGCGGCCGTTTGTGCATTTCATCGAGGATTTGACGAACTGGTACATTCGGCGGAGTCGGCGGCGCTTTTGGAAATCGCAGGATGACGAGGACAAGCAGCAGGCGTATCAGACGCTGCATTATGTGCTCTTGCAGCTTTCCAAGGTAGCGGCGCCGTTCATGCCGTTCTTGAGCGACAGTATTTTCATGAACTTGCGCACGGCGGAGATGCCGGAGTCCGTGCATCTTTGCGATTTCCCCAAGGCTGATCAGGCGCGCCGCGATCCGGCCTTGGAAGCGCAGATGGCGGGCGTGATGACGGTGGTGCAACTGGGGCGCACGCTGCGCTCCGCGCACGATTTAAAGGTGCGCCAGCCGCTGGCGGTGTTGCACGTGGTCTCGCGCAATGACGTGATGCTGGGAGGCATCGCGGCATTGCGCGAGCTGATTGAGGAAGAATTAAACGTCAAAAGCGTTGTGTTTGGAAAACACGAGACAGAACTGGCATCGCTGAAGGCCAAGGCGGACTTCAAGGCGCTGGGACCCAAGCTGGGGCCGAAGATGAAAGACGCGGCCAAGGCGATCGCGGCGCTCGGTTCGGAGGCGCTGGAGCGGCTGGCGTTGGGCGAGGCGGTGGCGGTGACGCTGGCGGATGGGACGCGCGTGGAGTTGGGGGCGGGAGATGTGGTGATCGAGCGCACGCCGCTGGCGGGCATGGTGGTGGCCGCCGAGGGGGAATTGGTGGTGGCGTTGGAGACCAAGCTGACCGAGGCGCTGGTGCACGAGGGGCTGGCGCGGGAATTTGTAAACAAGATCCAGAACATGCGCAAGGATGCGGGGCTGGACGTGAGCGACCGCATTCGCGTGACATTTTTTGCGGATGAAGCCGTGCGGGCGGCGATTCAGGCGCATGTGGAATATGTGAACGGGGAAGTGTTGAGTCTGGGGACCGCGGCGTGCGAGGCGGGCGACGCAGCGGCGGAGTGGGATTTGAACGGGCATGCGTGCCGGATTGCGATTGTGAAGGCGTGAGGAGACCGCGTCCGGAGGCCGCGGTCCACCTCGGATGGGAATGACCACGGATTTCACGGATGGCACGGATTTGGATTGGCCCCCGCAGCAGAGCGAAACGCACGCTGCGGGGCAGGGGCGAAAAGGCGCCCATGCAGCAGAGCACAGCTCGCCGCAGGGCAAGGCAAAAGGCGCAAAATTGGCGAGCCCGTGCGCGGAGCGCACGGGCCACCTTCGCGTATAAGAGGAAGAGGATTTCGTGACGACGCATGTGATTCGGGTTGCCTGTGCGGATGAGGCGGGTTTGGTGCACAAGATCACGGGGGTGCTTTACCGGCACGGGGGCAACATTGTCAGTTACAACGAATACGTCGACGCCCCGACGAAGCAATTTTTCATGCGCGCCACCTTCGTGACGGCGCAAGAGGCGGGGGCGATCGTGCCTGAGGTGCGGGCGTTGCTGGCGCGGGGCGCGATGGTGGAACTGGCGCCGACGGGCAAGCGTCCGATCGTGGTGCTGGCCACGAAGGAGCCACACTGTCTTGGGGATTTGTTGCTGCGCGTGGCCTATGAGGATTTTCCGGCCAAGATTCTGGCCGTGATCAGCAATTACGAAACGCTCGGTCCGCTGGTGGAGCGGTTGGGATTTCCGTTTCATTATATCAGCCACGAGAATCGCGATCGCGCCGACCATGAGCGGGAGATTCACGCATGCGTGGCGGGTTACAAGCCGGACTACCTTGTGCTGGCCAAGTATATGCGCATTCTATCGCCCGAGTTCGTGGCGCGCTATCCGAACCGGATTTTGAACATCCATCATTCCTTTTTACCGGCGTTCATGGGGGCGAGTCCGTACCGGCAGGCGTACGAGCGCGGGGTCAAGTTGATTGGGGCCACGGCGCATTACGTGACGAACGATCTCGATACGGGGCCGATCATCGCGCAGGCCGTGATCCCCGTGGACCATGCGGATTCGGTGGCGGACATGGTGCAGGCGGGGCGCGACGGCGAAAAGGTGGTGTTGGCGCGGGCGCTCAAGCTGCTGCTGGAAGAGCGCATCTTTTTGCACCAGCATCGCACGGTTATTTTTGAGTAGGGCGGGGCGGCGTGATGGCGGAGGCGGCGTCGCGGAGCTCCGCCCTCCCAGAGGATGGAATCAACCTTTTGCTGGCGGGGTGAGCAGATCGCGGGTGGCGGTGAGGACTTCGGCGACGGTGATGTTGGTCATGCAGGGGATGTCGCGGCAGAGTTTGTGGTAGCCGAAGATTGAGCAGGGCGAGCAGGGAAGATTCTTGCGGATGATGCGGTGGCGGGCGCCGGCGCGGCGCCACTTGTTGGGATCGCTGGGGCCGAAGAGGATCAGCGTGGGGCGCGCGAGGGCCACGGCAAGGTGGCCGAGGCCGGAGTCACCGCCGATGAACAGCGTGGCGGACTGCAAGACGGCGGCGGTTTGGGTTAGCGAACTGGTTCCGGCGAGATTCACCACACGATCGGAATTGGCGGCGGCGAGCAGGGCTGCGGCCTGGGCCGCTTCCGCGCGGCCACCGATCAAGACCACGCATGCGCCTTGCGCGAGCAGGCCGCGGATCAACTCGATGCATTTTGCCTGTCCCCATTGTTTATAGGGATCGCTGCTGCCCGGGCTCACGGCGACGACGGGGCCGGCGCGTTGCAGGGCGGCGATGGCGGCGGGGATTTGGATTTCCGGCGGGGGTGTGGTGTCGGCGAGGATGCCGTCCAGGGAGCGGACGGGGTGGGCGATGCCGAGCGGGCGCAGCAGGCGCGCGAACTGATCGAGTTCGTAGCCATCCACGTCGTAGCTGATCAAGTGCGTGTAGAGCGAGAGGCGGGCGGGGTTGATGCGGAAGCCGACGCGCACGGGGGCGCCGCTGGCGAGGGCCATGATCGCGGAAAAATTGTGGAATTGTTCCGAGTCGAGGACGACGTCGTAGGCATTGGGGCGGAGCGCGAGCAGGCGGAGAGGCGTGGCGTCGTAGAGAATGGCGTGGCGCTCGAGGCCGGCGAGTTTGAGGACCTCGGCGTTGCGTTTTTCGCAAATGATGTCGATGTGGATATCGGGTCGTGCCTGCTGGATGGTGCGGATCACGGGCAGGAGCATCAGCATGTCGCCCATGCCACCTGGGCGGATGATGAGGACGCGGCGGATTTTGGCGGGATCGGGATCCGGGGCGAGTTCGGGGCGTCCGGCGTAGTGGCGCAGGCGGCCGATAATTTTGCAGAGCAGGTAGCCGGCGGTGGCATCGAGGCGCTTGAGGGCGGCGGTGCTGGAGAGAAATGGCATGGGGGGAGTGTAGCGATTGAAGATTGAAGATTGAAGATTGAAGATTTTCGGGAGAAGGGGGAAGTCGGGAGGTCAGGCGTCCGTGTCCGGAGGCCCTGCTCCGCCAAGGCTATGCAGGGTAAGCCACGGACCACCTTGGGTTTACAAGATGGTGCATCCGGGGTACCTTGCGGGGTATGAGCGATGAAGTTTCCATGATTGGGGCGACGCTGACGGCGTGGATGCGCGGGGCGTTTGGGCGGGCGTTTGCGGACACGGGGGCGGATCTTTCGGCAGTGGACGTGGTGGTGTCGACCAACCCGGAGTTCGGGGATTTTCAATGCAACGCGGCGATGGCGCTGGGCAAGGCGTTGCGCCAGCCGCCGCGGCAGATCGCGCAAGCGGCGCTGGCGGTGGCGGGGGAACATCCAGCGGTGGCACGCACGGAACTGGCGGGACCGGGCTTCATCAACATCACGCTGAAGGATGAGGCGTTGACGCAGTATCTGGAGGCGGTCAGCCGTCTATCGACCTTGGGTGTGCCGCAGGTGGGGGTGGGCAAGACCGTGTTGCTGGATTACTCGAGCCCCAACGTGGCCAAGCCGATGCACATCGGGCACATTCGTTCGACGATCATCGGCGGCGCGCTGGACCGGTTTTATCGCTGCCTGGGCTACCGGGTGATTTCGGACAACCACATCGGCGACTGGGGGACGCAGTTTGGCATTTTGATTCACGGTTACCGGCACTTCGTGGATGAAGAAAAATTGCGTGAGTACCCGGTGGAGGAACTGGAGCGCATTTACGTCAAGAGCTACGAGCAGACCAAGGCCGAGCCCACGTGGCTGGACGCGTGCCGGAACGAACTGGTCAAGCTGCAGGCGGGCGATGCGGACAACCGGCGGTTGTGGGAACAGTTTGTGCAGTGGAGCATGGCCGAGTTCGAGCGTGTGTATCAGCGGCTTGGCGTGAAATTTGATTTCGTGCGCGGTGAGAGTTTCTATAACGACCGGCTGCCGGGCGTGATGGCGGCGCTGGCGGAGCACGGGCTGGTGCGCGAGAGCGAAGGCGCGCAGGTGGTGTTCCTGGAAGAAGAAGGCCTGCCCGTGTGCATTGTGCGCAAGGGGGATGGGGGATTCAATTACGCCACGACGGACCTGGCGACGGTGGCCAGCCGGGTGGCGGAATTTGCGCCTGAAAAAATCATCTACGTTACGGATGAGCGGCAGCAGCTGCACTTCCGGCAGTTTTTTGCGATCTGCCGGCGGCTGGGCGTGACCACGGCGTTGCAGCATGTCTGGTTTGGATTGATGCGGCTGCCGGAAGGAACTTTTTCGACGCGGCAGGGGAATGTGATCCGGTTGGAACGTCTGCTCGACGAGGCGGAGACGCGGGCGCTGGCGATTGTGCAGGCGTCGCGGCCGGAGATGGACCCGGCGCAGCAGCGCGAGGTGGCGCGGGCGGTGGGGATTGGGGCGGTGAAGTACGCGGACTTGAGCCAGAACCCGCAGACACAGATTACGTTTACATGGGACAAGGCCCTGGCGCTCGATGGCAATTCGGGGCCGTACCTGCAATATGCCTATGCGCGCATCGCAAGCGTGCGGGATAAATATGCCGAGCGTTTTCCCGGAATAGATCCGGAGGCGGCGCCGTTGCAGCTCACCGAGCCGGTGGAGCGGATGCTGGCGGTGAAGCTGTCGCGTTTTCCGGAGACGGTGCTGCGCGCGGCGGAGCTGTTCCGGCCGAGCGTGGTGGCGGATTATCTCTACGACTTGTCGCAGACCTACAGCAGCTTCTATCAGAACGTGCCGTTCCTGAAGGCGCCAGAGGGCGTGCGCGAGAGCCGCGTGCGGCTGTGCGGGCTGGTGGCGCGGGTGCTCAAGCAGGGGTTGGGGCTTCTAGGCATCGAGACGCCCGGGCGGATTTAGCGGAAGCAGCATCGGAAGTGGTGTGCGTTTGGTG
>CAMFEP010000070.1 GCA_945949405.1 Kiritimatiellales bacterium | reverse complement strand
TGGGCTTGGAAGAGGAGTTCGCCCCAGCTGGGGGTGGGCGGGGGGAGGCCGAAGCCGAGGTAGTCGAGGCCGTAGAGGGCGGCGATGGCGCCGACGAGGCTGAAGGGAAAAAAGGTGATCAGGGGCGTGATGGCATTGGGGAGGATGTGCTCGAGCATGATGCGCCAGGACGGGATGCCGAGGCAGCGCGCGGCCTCTATGTAGGACTGGCGGCGCAGGCGCAGGAATTCCGCGCGGATGTAGTAGGAGATGCCGATCCAGTTAAAAATACCGTAGCAGAAGAGCAAAAGGCCGAAGCTGCGGCCAAAGACCGAGCCCAGCAGGATCATGACGTAGAGGAATGGGAGGGCGCTCCAGATTTCGATCGCGCGCTGGGTGAACATATCGGTGCGACCGCCGAAAAAGCCCTGCACGGCGCCGATGAGCACGCCGAGAACCATGGTGACGGCGACGAGCAGGAAGCCGAACGACATCGAGATGCGGAAGCCGTAGAGGATGCGCGCAAAGACATCGCGGCCGGCGCTATCGATGCCCATCCAGTGTCCGCGCACGGGTTTATGGGGCCAGGTGATGTCCTGCTTGCGCACGTCGAGGCGGAAGGCGTTGCCGTTCACGTTGAGCATGGTTGAGGGGATGTATTCCCGGGCGGCGCGCGCGACGAGGTTGGTGATGTCGGCGCGGGTGGATTCGGGGAGGTGTTCCCAGACGGATGGGAGCGGGCGGGTGGCGATGCGCAGGTCGGGTTCAAATTGGACGATGACGGGCGTGGTGGCGGCGCTGCTGGGATCGCGGAAGGTGAGGCGGACGGTGTCTGGGGGGGCGGCGCGCGGGATGTAGGCGGGGAGGGAGAGTTCGGTGGCAAGGTTGGGGGTGAAGGCGGCGGCGGGTGCGGGTTGATTGTTAAAGCGAAGGGTCAGGGCGGTTTGCAAGCCAGGGGGGATGGACTGGATGGACGGAATGGACGTGATGGATTGGCCAATGACGGCGTTGTCGTTGGTGGCGAAAAAATGTCCGGCGGCCTGGGCTTGAATTACGGTGAGATTGGTGTCCACGTTCACGTTGCCGACATGGGGCATGGGGGTGAAGGTGGCGGCGAGGGTGGCGGCTGACTGGAGCGAGGCGGGGTCGAGGCTGGCGAGGGGGCTGAAGGGGACGGGGGGGAAGAGCATGAAGTTATTGGGGTCGTTACGAAAGGCGGGGTTGGCGTTCAGCGCGCGATAGTCGGGGCGGGTTTGCTGGCCGTTGTGCAGGAAGGTGTCTTCGGGGTGGTAGCGGACGATGGGGAAATACCAGCGGCCTTCGGAGCGCATGGCGAGGGGGCGGTCGTTGCAGATGAGTTCGGCGCCGAGGCTGACGAGGTAGGCGGTGGCGAGAATCCAAAAGGACCACCAGGCGCGCTTGTGGGCGCGGAAGCGGCGGAGGCGTTTGCGGGTGAGGGGGTTTTTGATCCAGGGGGAGATCATGAGATGTATTGCTGGACGGAATTTTTTCGGAATGGATCTCGCGGAGGCGCGGAGGGCGCGGAAAGGAAAATAACGTGCGCCGAATCGGTGAGAGGCCGATTCGGCGAGGAGAGGGTGGATTGAAAACAATCATTCATTGTTTTTGGAAATTGATGCGGGGGTCGATGAGGACGTAGCAGAAATCGGAGAGCAGGTTGCCGACGAGGGTGAGGACGGAGGTGATCGAGAGGGTGCCCATGAAGACGGCGTAGTCGCGCCCGACGATGGCTTCGAGACCCAGGCGGCCCATGCCGGGGATTTCGAACATCTGCTCGATGACGACCGAGCCGGCGAACATGACGGTCATGATGCCGCCGAAGCCGGTGGCGATGGGGATCAGGCTGTTGCGCAAGGCGTGGCCCCAGACGGCGCGGCGGGCGGTGCCGCCCTTCGCGAGCACGGTGCGGATGTAGTCGCTGCCGATCTGGTCGAGCAGGGAATTTTTCATGAGCACGGTGAGGACGGCGAAATTGCCGGCCATGTAGCAGAGGACGGGAAGGGCCATGTGCATGAAGAGGTCGGCGCTTTGTTCGCCAAGACTCATCGTGGCAAAATTGTCTGCATGGAAGCCGGAGACGGGGAAAACGTCCCAGAAATCATCCACGGTGCCGCAGAAAAACATGCGCAGGACCATGCCGAGGGCGATGGGGGGAATGGCGTAGCCGACGAAGACGAGGAGGCTGGAGAAGAGGTCGAAGGCGTCGCCGTGGCGCAGGGCCTTGGCGATGCCGAGGGGGATGCAGATCAGGTAGCTCAAGAGGAAGCCGGTGAGGCCGAAGACGAGGGAGACGGGGAGGCGGTCCTGGATCAGTTGCAGGGCTGTTTTGTTTGGGAATTTGTAGGATTCCATGCGCAGGCCGAGGCGGTCGCGCACGAGCCAGTGCCAATAGCGTTCCCAGAGTGGGCGGTCGAAGCCGAAATGTTTTTCGAGTTGCTGGCGGTACTCGGCGGAGACCGCGGCGGTGGCGGGGCTGCCGGGGCCGGATTCGGCGCCGCCGATGCGGCGCATCTGGAGCATGAGTTGTTCGACGGGGCCGCCGGGCACGAACTGGGTGAGGGCAAAGCAGATGATCGTGATGCCCAGAAAGGTCGGGACGATCAGGAGCAGGCGGCGGATGAAGTATTCAAGGCGTTCCATGCGTGAAGGTTTCGTCGAAGACAATGCGTTCGGGGCGGGGAGGGAGGAAATCGCCGGAGGCCATGGCGGCCTCGAGGTCGGCGGCGGAATCGGGGTCGAACCACCAATAGCCGTAGGCGGCGCGTTCGTCGCCGAATTTGCTCAAGACGGTGGGCGGGGTGCCGAATTTATTCCAATAGAGGAGGCGTGTGGCGTTGATGTTCCAGAGCAGGGCGTAGGGGCATTGGGCGGCGACGATGGCGTCGATCTCGCGGACGATGGTGTGGCGCGCCTGCACGTCGAAGATGTTTTTTTGTTTCTCGATCAGCGCGTCCACCTGCGGATCGCGGAAGCCGGTGATGTTGTTGCCGGCCTTGCGTTCGGCTTCCTTGGAGGACCACATGTCCTCAGGGTCTTTGTAGAGGCCGGCGCTCCAGGCGGCCCAGGTCATGTCGTAGTTGAACTCGTCCATGTCCTTGGACCAGGCGGCGGCGTCTTTTTTATCGATCAGCAATTCGATGCCGACGTCCTTGAGGTCCTCGCTGTAGATCGAGAGGAACTTGTCGCTGCTCGCATCGCGGCTCAAGAAGTGGAAAGAAAAGCGCTTGCCGTCCTTTTCGAGAAAGCCGGATTCCGGGTTGGCCACCCAGCCGGCTTCCTTCAGCAAGGCGCGGGCGGCCTCCTTGTCGAAGGGGAAATAGGGGTTGTGGCAGGGATTTTCGGGGGAATAGAGGTCCTCGAAATAGGAGCGATGCAGGAAGTACTGGCTGTACATGAGGGTGACATTCATGCGCTCGCGATCGATGAGGTTGCACATGGCGGAGCGGACTTTGAGGTCATCGAAGGGCGGGCGTCGCATATTCATGGCGAAGCCCTGGAAGCCGATGGGTTGGTGGTTCTCCACGCGCTGGCGCACGATCCAGTTTTTGTCAAAGCGTTCGCCCTTGGCGTCATTCACCCAGAGGCGCGCCATGTAGACGGGGAAGAGATCGATCGTGCCCTTTTTAAAGGCCTCGAAAGCGTTTTCGCTTTCGGCGTAGAAGCGAAAGAGCAGGGTTTGGAAATTGCCGGTGTGGGCGTAGCGGAGGTAGCGGCGCGCCCACCAATCGGCGCGGCGTTCCATTTTGAGGGACACGCCGTCCTGGAGTTCGCCCATGCGGTAGGCGCCGGACACGACGGGGAAGGCGAAATTGATTTTGTTGAAGTTCTGACCTTCGTAGGCGTGCCTGGGCAGGATGGGAAAGCCGCCGGCGGCGCCGAGGTTGCGCCAGTGGACCTCGCGGGCGGTGAAGCGGATGATGTTGCTGCTGACGACTTCGGGTGGGGAGAAGGTTTCGAGGGCGACCTTGTGGACGCCGGTGAGATTCGTGGGGTTCATGATCGTGTCGTAGGTCCAGCGCACGTCATCGGCGGTGATGGGCTGGCCGTCGCTCCAGCGCGCATTGGGATCGAGCCAGAAGGTGAAGATTTTCTTGTCGTCGGAGATTGACCAGCGTTCGGCGAGGCCGGGTTCGTAATCGGCGGTGAGCGGACTGGTGGAGAGCAAGGATTCGTACATGGCGGAAAAGACTTCGGCGCAGAAGGCGTTGTTCTCGAGGAGGTAGTTGAAGCTTTGGGGGTAGGGGCCGGCATGGATGGCGAGGGTGCCGCCGGGGGTGGCGTGGGGGGAGGCGAGAGGGTTGGGGGCGTCCTTCCAGTCGGGCTTGGGGAAGAGGTCATCGGCGCGGGAGGTGGAGGCGGTGAGGAGGAGTGAGGCGAGGAGAGAGAAGCTGGCGGGGTGGCGTTTCATGGGATGCAGTTTAGGGGAGGGCGTGGGAGGGGGAAAGAAAACTTTATGGGTGGCTGGGGGAGGGGATTGATGATGGGAGCGGCTAGGTTGAACTGCGCCAGCCGCACTGGGCTCCGCGCCGCCGCTGGATGCGCTGGCGCTGCGCCACCGCATAGGCGGCTTTGCGGAGGCCAGTGCGGCCGGCGCAAAGAGGAAATTCCAACGGCCTATTTGTGATACGATGGGGGCATGGCGAAAGAGCGACTGGATGTGGTGCTGGCGGCGCGGGGGCTGGCGGAGAGCCGGGAGAAGGCCCAGCGTCTGATATTGGCGGGGCAGGTGGAGGTTGAGGGGCAGATGGTGGACAAGCCCAGCCATCGCGTGGATGCGGAGGCGGTGTGTACGGTGAAGACGCCGCCGCCGTTTGTGAGCCGCGGCGGGGAAAAACTGGAGGCCGCGTTTGCGGCGTTTCCATTTGAGGTGCGCGGGCGGGTGTGCATCGATGTGGGGGCGTCGACGGGCGGGTTTACGGATTGCATGCTGCAACATGGCGCGACGCGGGTCTATGCGGTGGACGTGGGCAAGGGGCAGTTGCATTGGAAGCTGCGGCAGGATGCGCGGGTGGTGGTGATGGAGAGTGTGAATGCGCGCTATCTGGAGGCGGCGGCTTTTGAGCCCGTGCCGGAGGTGGCGGTGGTGGATGTGGCCTTCATCTCGTTGACAAAGGTGCTACCCGCCGTCAACACTGTGCTTGCACCTGTCGCGCAACTGGTGACGCTGATCAAGCCGCAGTTCGAGGCGGGGCGACGCGAAGTGGGGAAGGGCGGCGTGGTGCGCGATCTGGCGGTGCGGGCGCGCGTGGTGGAGGAGATTCGCGCATTCGGGACGGGGCAACTTGGGTTGGCGTGGGGCGGGGTGGTGGAGTCGCCGTTGTTGGGGCCGGCGGGGAACGTGGAGTTTCTGGCGTTCTGGCGCAAGGGGGAGAAAATGGGATCAAAAACCGCGAATGAACGCGAATAGACGCGAAACCGGCGCGGGAAGCCGCGCCGCTCCGAGGGGCAGAATTTGGCCTCCGGCGACGCAAGTTCGCCGGGAGGCGGGACGTAATCGATGAAGCGACTTGGGATTATTGCGAATACGAGTAAAGGGCGGGCGCCGGATATTTTGCGGCGCATTGTGGCGCGGGCGAAGACGCTGGGGCTCGATCTGTGCGCCGATGCGGCCTCGGCGGCGCTGACCACGGGGTTGCGGGCGGTGCCGCCGGCGACGGCGCTCGATGGCGTGGACGCGGTCATGGCGGTGGGGGGCGACGGCACGATGCTGCGGGCCTTCCGGGCGCTGGGCGCGCGGGATATTCCGTTGGTGGGGGTGAACATTGGCGGGCTTGGATTTCTGACGAGCGTGGCGGATGGCGACCTCGAGCGTGCGTTGGAATGTCTGGCGCGTGACGAGGTGGTGTTCAGCCGGCGTTCGGTGGCGGAGTGCGTGGTGCGACGCGACGGGAAGGAGACGGGGCGTTACGCGGCGTTGAACGATGTGGTGGTCAGCAGCGGTGCCTCGTCCCGGGTGGTGATGCTCAACGTCAGCGTGGGCGGGGATCACATGGCGTCGTACCTGTGTGACGGGCTGATTGTGTCCACGCCCACGGGCAGTACGGGGCATAATCTGGCGGCGGGCGGGCCGATCCTGGTGCCCGAGGCGCGGACGTTTGTGATCAGCCTGATTTGCCCGCACACCTTGAGTTCGCGGCCGCTGGTGGTGCCGGACTCGAGCGATATTGCGATTCGCGCGGGACGTCCCAGCGAAAAGGGATTGAGTTTGAGCGTCGATGGCCAGGTCGGCCAGATTCTGCGGGACGACGAGGTGGTGCATGTGCATGCGTGCCAGACGGGCGTGCGTTTCATTCATCTGCCGGGCTACAACTACTTCGCCGTATTGAGCCAGAAGCTGGGGTGGAAGGGCTCGAACGTGCGATGATTTTCGCGGCGCGAAAATCATGTGGGTGGGGAAATCCAGGGCGGCCAGGCGGCCGCCCCTCCCGCTATTTATTTGACGCTTTTGCAGCGTCATAGACCGTGCGCAGGGGGACACTGTGTTTTGCGGCGGCGTGGGCGCAATCGTCGTGTTCGGGGGCGCGGGTGACGACGCGGTTTTTCCAGAGGCCTTCCTTGACGTGGATTTTGCCGTAGGGGGTTTTGACGGTGGCGACGCGGCGTTCGAGCATGGTGCGTTGGGTCAGGTGTTCGCGCACGCCGAAGGTGGTGCTTTCGCGGAAGAGCAGGTCGAGCATTTCTTCACGTTTGGCGGGTTGGCAAAGCACCGTCAACAAGGTTCCCGGGCGGTGTTTTTTCATCTGGATGGCGGTGGTGAAGACATCCAGGGCGCCGGCGGCGAGCAGGCGCGGGGTGAGGGCGCCGATCCATTCGGGATTCATGTCATCCAAGTTGCATTCCAGCACGAGGCACTCATCATGAATTTCGCGGCGGGGCGCCGCGGAATTCATGATTAAGGCGCGGAGGAGGTTGGGGCGGTGGGTGAGGGAGCGGGTGCCGAAGCCGGTGCCGATTTGGGCGATTGAGGAGGGCTGCGGAGGCGCGCCGCGCAGGATTTCTTGCCAAGTCATTAAGATGGCGGCGCCGGTGGGGGTGACCATTTCGAAGGGTTCGTCGGTGAGGATTACGGGGTGGCCGCGCAGTAACTCGGCGGTGGCGGGGACGGGGATGGGCATGATGCCATGGGCGCAATGGACGGTGCCGCGGCCTTCGGGGAGGGCGCCGACGGAGACGGAGTCGATGCCGAGCAGATCGAGGGCGAGGCAGGCGCCGACGATATCGACGATTGAATCCACGGCGCCGACCTCGTGGAAATGGACGTCATCGGGCGGCTTATTGTGGACGCGGCCTTCAGCCTCGGCGAGGCGTTGAAAGACGGCGAGGCTCAAGGTTTTTACGCGTGGGGGGAGTTTGCTGCGGCGAATGATGCCGCGGATCGTGCGAAAGGTGCGATGTTCGTGGTGGTGGTGCTCTGCGTGAGCGTGCCCGTGAGGATGTTCATGAGCGTGCCCGTGTTCGTGGGCATGATCGTGGTCGTGATCGTTGTGGTGATGATCGTGGGCATGGGGCACGTCGACGTTGACGGAGGTTCCGGCATGGCCGTCGCGGGTGATGGGGCGGGACTTGAGGGTGAACTCGCCGAGGTTGAGGGAGGCGAGGGGTTTGCGCAAATCATTGGCGCGGACGCCGGCGTCGATGAGGGAGGCGAGAATCATATCGCCGCTGGCGCCGCCGACGCTATCGAATCGCAGGTGTTTCATGGGGAGAGAGAATAGCCGCAAAAAGGCGCATGAGGCAGGAAAATCAATTACCGGCGGGGACCGCCGGCTCCATCATGTTGGGTATTTCATGGGGGGGCTCTTACCACGGAGGTCACGGAGACACGGAGCGGAAAGTGGCGAGGCGGTTGATGAGGGCGGCGGCGACGGCGGCGCCGAAGCCGTTGTCGATGTTCACCACGGTGATGCCGGGGACGCAGGAATTGAGCATGGACATGAGGGCGGCGAGGCCGCCGAGGCCGGTGCCGTAGCCGACGCTGGTCGGGACGGCGATGATGGGGGTGGGGAGCAGGCCGCCGATCACGGAGGGCAGGGCGCCTTCCATGCCGGCGACGACGACGAGGACGTTGGCTTTGCGGAGGCGGTCGAGCTGGCGGCCGAGGCGGTGCAGGCCGGCGACGCCGACGTCATAGACGCGGTCCACGGCGGCGCCCAGGCGGTGGGCGGTGAGGGCGGCTTCCTCGGCCACGGGCAGATCGGCGGTGCCGGCGGCGACAATCGCGATGGCGCCGGTGGGGGTGGGGAGAGGCTGGACGTCCAAGGTGATGGCGCGGGCGGCATCGTGCCAGGCGGCGTTGGGAAGGGCTTCATGCACGCGGGCGAAGAGTTCTTTGGAGGCGCGGGTGGCGAAGGCGTTCTGGCCGTTGGCCGCGAAGGCTTTGAGGATCGCGATGACTTGATCCGGGGTTTTGCCGGGGCAGAAGACGACTTCGGCGAGACCGCAGCGGCGCTCGCGATCGAGATCGAGCTGGGCAAAGCCGAGATCGCGCACGGCGGGTTGGAGTTGGGCTTCGGCGGCGGCGGGGGAGAGGGTGCCGGCGGCGACTTGGGCGAGGATGGTGGTGAGGTTGGTCATATGCCGAGGGCCGAACGGTCTCGCGGAGCTCGACCCTCCCGGGGAGATCAGGCGCCTACCGCAGGCGTTCGTGCATCAGGGTGGGCAGTTCCTTGACCGAGACACGTTCCTGCTTCATCGAATCGCGATCGCGGACGGTGACGGTGTCCGCAGTGAGGGTATCAAAATCGACGGTGACGCACCAGGGGGTGCCGGCCTCGTCCTGGCGGCGGTAGCGGCGGCCGATGGCGCCGGTGACGTCCCAGAAGCAGGACCAATCGGCGCGCAGGGTTTCGAAAATGCCGCGGGCTTTCTCGACCAGCTCGGGTTTGTTCTTCAGGAGCGGGAAGACGGCGACCTTGACGGGGGCCACGCGCGGGTGGAAGCGCATGACGGTGCGCGCCTCGTGGTCTGCGGGCACAGGCTTGCCGGGCTCGGCGAGCATGGCGCCGGCGGAGGCCTCGTCCTTGCCCTTGGGGATCCATTCCTCGCGATAGGCATTGCAGAGCACGGCGAGGGCGATGCGGTCGACGCCCGCGGACGGTTCGATGACGTGGGGCACGAATTTTTCGTTCGTTTCCTGGTCGAAATAATCGAGGGTCTTCCCGCTGAATTTGGCGTGCTGGGTGAGGTCGAAATTACCGCGCGCGGCAATGCCTTCCAGTTCCTGGCGGCCGAATGGGAAGTCGTACATCAGGTCCGTGCAGGCCGAGGCGTAGTGGGCAAGTTTTTCCTTGGGATGCACGTCCTGGTGGAGGCTGCTGGCGGGGAGGCCGATGGTGCCGTACCACTTGAGACGCTCGTTGACCCAGTAGGCGTGCCACTCGGCATCGGTGCCGGGTTTGATAAAAAATTCCAGTTCCATCTGTTCGAACTCGCGCGAGCGGAACGTGTAATTGCGCGGGTTTATTTCGTTGCGGAAGGATTTGCCGATCTGCGCGATGCCGAAGGGAATTTTCTGGCGCGCGGTGGCGAGGACGTTGTCGAACTGCACGAAGATGCCCTGGGCGGTTTCGGGGCGCAGGTAGACCTTTGAAGAATCGTCCTTCACGGGGCCGGTGTTGCTTTCGAACATCAGGTTAAAGGCGCGGGGTTCCGTGAGGTCCTTCGCGCCGCAGGCGGGGCAGGTGATGTTGGGGGGCAGGACGAAGCCGGTGTCCGTGCGCACGAGTTCCTTGCCCTGATCCTCGCAGAGATTGTCGGCGCGGTAGCGCTTTTTGCAGGCTTTGCAGTCCACCATCGGATCGGCGAAGCCCGCGACGTGGCCGGAGGCTTCCCAGACTTTGGGATGCATGATGATGGAGGTCTCGATGCCGACGACGTCGTCACGGCGGCGGACCATGTCGTTCCACCAGCAGTCGCGGATGTTCT
>CAMFEP010000069.1 GCA_945949405.1 Kiritimatiellales bacterium | reverse complement strand
GACGAAAGGGATGCATGCCGTGGTAATCCTTGCCCAGTCCGTCCGCCAAGAGCACCTCCGCACCCTCGGGCAGCCGCGCCCACCGCCCATCGCGCAACCACCCCCGGTCCAGCGCTTCGCGGTAGACGATCAAATCCCGCAGCCGGTTCTCGATCAAGGCAATCAACGCCATGGGCGATTCGCGCTGGAATATGAGCCGCCGCGCAACCGCCAGCGCTTTGCCGAGGCTGCGCTCGCCCACTGCATCTTGAATATCCCACGCCGCCGCATCGCGCGATGTGCTCGTGATCGCCTCCATGTCCTCCATGGTCGCCGCGCGGCGCTTGCCCAGATAGGTCGCCAATTTGCCGACCTCATTCAAAATCGTGCGCGTGTCGTTGCCCACCTTTTCCAGAAAGGCCTCGCGCACCTCCCCGCTCATCGCCACGCCGGCCTGCTCCAAGGCCCCATCGACCACTTCGCCAGCCCGCTGCCGGTTAGCCGGGCCTGGCTTGTCAGGCACGGCGAATTCATGCACCTCCCCCAACTCCTGCATCGCCTTGTAAAACGCCGTGCGCTTGTCAACGCGCGGCGCGGAAAGTACCAGCACAACCCCGTCGGAAAGCCCCCGCTTGAGCATCTCCGTGAGCCGGCCGAGCGCCGTCTTGACGTGCTCCGATCGGCCCGCCGGCGTATCCGTGAGGAAGCTCACGCCCCGAAACCAGACGACCTTCTTTCCGCCACCAAAAAAACCAAGCGTCCCCAGCGCTTCCCGGCATCGCCCCAAGGCCTCCACCGCCTCGGCCACCGTGTCCCGCTGCCCGTCAACCGTCTCCACCGCCAGTGGATCGAGCGCGTCAGGCACGCTGATCGCCACGATGGATTTGGCCTTCGCCGTGGCGAGATATTCATCACCGAACACAAGATGGATGCGCTTCGCCATGGCCTTCACCTTACGGAGCGATGCTCACCCGGGGCAAGCCCATTCGGGGCCCCAGGAACACCCCCCTTTTTTACGGTGACTTCCCCCCCCATCTTCCCTACTATTTCCCCTTGTAATCGCACCGGGCTGCCACCTAAGCCGCCATATTCCAAATAGATACGACTCATGTCGGACACAGATCCACTGGTATCCAAGATCCGGGAAAAACGCACCAAGAGCCGTGAACGGCAGGCCGTGCGGTCCGCCACCCCATCGCTTCCATGGATGGAGCGTCTTTCCACCCGTGTGGGGGTTGGCTTCCTGTTTTGGGCCATCACGCTGGTGCTGCTCGCGATCGACCGGCTCGCCCATGGCCCCCTCGATGCCGCTTATACCATCGTCTTGCTCGGCAAAAGCACGCTCCTCCTGGTCTGCCTCTTTGCCGCCGCGTTGGGCCTCACCATCATCCGCCCGGGCGTTCTTAGCAGCATCTCCAACTCCATCCTGCTGGTCCTGATCGCACTCGTGGCCCTGATCCCCGCCAAGCTGATCTTGTACACGGTAGCCCGCACGGGATTATTTCCACCGGAGGTCGCCCCCTTCCTGATTCCACTGCCCCTCGCACCCATTTTGGCGACGTTGCTATTGGACGGGGCTGCGGGCCTGGTCGTGGGCATCTGGCTCTCCCTCGCCGTCTGCCTCTTTGCCGACACCGGCCTCCCCTTCTTTTTGAGCGGCCTGGTGGCCACGGTTTCCTCCGCCTCCATGGCCTACCGCGCCCGCACGCGCGCCCGCGTGGTGCGCACCGGCCTGATCGCCGGCCTCTCCCAAATCACCTGCGTGTTCGGCCTGACCGCGCTGAACGCCGAACATTCCGATGTGATGACCGTGCTCAACCAGGCGGGTGCCTGTGTCTCCAGTGGATTCCTCGCCGCCGTCTTCGCCCTGCTCGTGCTCCCCGCCTTCGAGTCGGCCTTCCGCATCACCAGCGACATCACCATGCTGGAATTGAGCGACTTGAGCCACCCGCTGCTCCAGCGCCTGGCCCTCGAAGCGCCGGGCACCTATCACCACAGCCTCGTCGTCGCGAATCTGGCCCAGGCCGCCGCCAGTGAAATCGGCGCCAACTCGCTGCTCGTGAGGGTCTGCGCCTACTTTCACGACATCGGCAAACTCTGCAAACCTGAATTTTTTACAGAAAATATCCGCGCCAATCACAACCCGCATGACCGCCTGCCCCCCAGCATGAGCACCCTCGTGATCACCTCCCACATCAAGGAGGGCGTCAGCCTCGCCCTCCACTACAAAATGCCCAAACCGGTCATCGATGTGATCCGCGAGCACCACGGCACCAGCCTCGTGTCCTATTTCCACAACAAGGCCAAGGCCCAAATGGAATTCGAGATGGCCGCCAATGGCGGCACATCGGGTGAACCCGGGGAAGTCCCCGAGTGGAACTTCCGCTATGGCGGCCCTAAGCCCTCCACCCCCGAATCCGCCATCATCAGCATCGCGGACCCCGTCGAAGCCGCTTCACGTTCCATCGAGAAAGTGACGTCGGGCAACATCCGCGACCTGGTGGAAAATGTGGTCAATGTGCGCCTCGAGGATGGACAATTGGACGATTCACACCTCACACTGGACGAACTGGCCCGGATCAAAAAATCGTTCGTGTTCACACTCACGAGCATGCTGCACGCACGCACGCCGTACCCTCGGGATGAAGATCGCGATAAGCAACCTCCAAAAGCATCGCCGGCTGGACCTGCGCAAGCTCGCCTCCCTGACGACGCTTTTCATGGCTAAAGCCGGACGCCTGGCGCCACATCGCCACTGGGGCGAAATCCACCTGGTGCTGGTGGATGACGCCGGCATACGCGCCGTGCATGACGCCTGGATGAATCTGCCCACCCCGACGGATGTCCTCTCGCTCTGCTACGACCCCGTGCCGGGTGAGTCCGGCGCCTCCAGTGGGGAGATTGTCATCAATGTACAGCGCGCCGCGTCACTCGGTACCCGGGTCTGGCGCCCGAAAAAGGGGCACAGAACCGCCACCGGCATCGACCGTGAATTGGCCCTCTATCTGGCCCATGGCTGTGATCATCTGGCCGGCGCCTCGGACGCCACACCGACCAAACGTCAGCGCATGCGGCGCCGCGAGCTGCGCTGGCTGCTGCAGGCCGATGCCGCCGGGCTCCTGCGCGGCCTCGTGCGGGTCATAAAGCCATGACCATCGTGAAAACCCACGCGCTGGTCTTGCGCATCACCCCCTATTCCAACACCTCACACGTGGTGGTCTGGCTGACGGAAGCCGGGGAGCGCATCTCCACCCTGATCAAGGGCGCCCTGCGCCCCAAGAGCGACTTCCTGGGTCAATACGGCCTCTTCTGTGGGTGCGAATTGCTCTACTACCGTCGCGACGGCGACGGCCTGCACATCGCACGGGAATGCGCGTTGCTCGAGGCCCGCACCGGCCTGCGCCGGAATTGGCGGGCGTTTGGCGGAGCCTCATACATCAGCCATCTGATTTTGAACACGAGCATGGAAGGCCAACGCGACCCCCTCGGCTATCACCTTGCGCAAACCGCCTTCGATGCCCTCGACACCGGCGGCGCCCGGCAGGAGGCGGTTTTTTGGTTTGAACTACAATGGCTGAAACACCTTGGCTTTTCCCCCCAGCTGCAGCAATGCACCCGCTGCCACCGCCCGCTCGGTGCGCGCGAGACGCATGTGCTTTGGGCCACTGAAGGCGTTGTCTGCGGCGCCTGCGCCGACACCCAGCGCACCGGCGGCCCATCTTCGACCGCGCTGGCAACCTTGCGCCCCGACGTTCTGGCCATCCTCCGCCGCTGGCAGGCCCAACCGGATGCGCATGTCATGGCCACGACACAGTGCTCGGAAAGGCAAGTCCTTGAGTTTGACCGCCTTCTTGGTATGCTCATCGCCGATCACATGGACAACACACCCGAAAGCCGAAAAATCGCACTGTTGTTGATGCGATCCGGTTTCGGCGCTAATGGGAGCTCCAAATGAAGCGCGCGGCTACGATCGCCTTGGTTTTACTGGCTATTGGATGCAACAAAAAAGCCGCGCCCCCACGCTCTGCACCTCAATCCGCCACGGACAGGGAACTGGGTGCCCTGCCATCAATCCCGGTTTCCAATGCCGACAGCGAAGTGGTTGTGACGCTTGGCAGCCACACCCTGACCCGTGCACAGATGGAAAAAGACCTCGCCATACGGATTCAATCGGCAGGCGGACGACTGCCTCCCGGCCAGGCGAACGCTATTTATGCGCAACTCACCGGTAAATTGATCGAACAATTCGTGATCCAATCGCTGCTTTTGGACGAGGCCACCCGCGCAAAAATCGAGGTGTTCCCGGAAGATGAACAACGCGCCTTGGATCGCATCGGTGAGTACCTCAAGACGCAAGGCAAGACGCTGGAGGAGGCCCTGGAGGGCAGCCCCATGGGGCGCGACCGGATGTTGTCGGAAATCCGCACCGGGGTGACCATCGACAAATTGCTGGCCAGCCGCCTCCCGAAACTTGCCGAACCAACGGACGCGGAAATATCAAAATTCATTGAGGAAAACAAGGATCACCTGCAACGCCCGGAACGCGTCCATGCCCGGCGACTCCTCTTGGCGGTCAATCCAGAGGCAGATGAGGCCGCCAGGACAATCCGCAAGGATGAGGCGTTACAACTGCGTGAATCGCTTGTCAAGGGCACACCGTTTGACGATGTGGCGCGCGAACATTCCGATTGCCCCAGCAGTGCCCGTGGCGGCGACCTTGGCTGGATTCCCGCCGGGAAGATGGAACCGGAGTTCGATCAGGCGGCTTTTAACCAGGCCACGGGCGAAGTCGGCCCCGTCGTCGAATCCCCTCTCGGCTATCAAATCATCCGCGTCGAGGCCCACGAACCGGCACAACCGGTTTCCCGGGAAGAAATCATTGAACGACTCAAGCAATTGAGCCGCCAAAAGGAGCTCAAGCAACTGGTGGATTCCCTGCTGGCCCAGACACCTGCCGAATACGCACCCAGCGTTGCAAACCTGGTGCCGGACACAGTGCGGCGGTAAGCAAGCACCCCGTTGATGGGGCTCGGCGCAGCCTCGTCGTCCTCCAGAAACACAGATGTGTGAATTTGGAGGGCGAGGCTGTGCCGAGCCGTTATAACCCCGCGACGACCTGCATGTCGTACTACAGCGATTTGGAATGTTTCGAGCCGCTGTTTCGAGCCGCTGTAGCGCCGCACGGTGTGCGGTAATTTCAAATCCGCCTACAACTCGAAAAGTGGTCCGGGGCTCCAGCCTGAAGGCCTCTGGATCTATCCCGCTCTCAGCGGGGCCCGGACATCGAAACCCACCAGGTTTCAGGTCCTTCCCTCACCCCCCCAAAAAAAAGAACGGCCTCGCACAAGGCGAGGCCGTTCCAAGCAGCAAACTGAAGAATACGATCAAACCGCCATGTTCGTGCGCGCCACGGCAAGAATCTCGGTGATGCGCTTACGGAAGGCCATGCACAGCCCAACAAGGGCAAACCCAATCGCCGCATACGTCTCGGGTTCCGGCACGGAGTAGCCGCGGCGGAGATTATCGATTCCGAACACCTGACCGTCTGTATCCGTCAGGTACGTCAACCGGAACCCAATCTCCGTGACGCTCGTCTTATCCGAGTCGAATCCCAATGTGCTGTCCAGGGCCGGATTTGACCAGCCAGTTGGCGTAAAGGAACCGCCCGTCACGGGGACGCTATATGTCGCCCATGAGTCGGCGGATTGTCCGGAAACGTCCACGTCGTAATACCACGTCACGCCACCAGTACCGACGAAATAGAACTGCAGACCGTTGAATCCACCGCCTTCCGCGGTGCTGTTCAGGAAGAAATCGAAACTGATCCAGTCCGTCTGATATCCGGCAGGTTGAGTAAAGTCCCCAATGAACGGTTGGCCATCAGGTCCGGGGTTGGCATTGTCCGTGAATACCAGATCCGGGTCCGGTGCGAAATCTCCGGCCGTGTCCGCCTCAATCTGCAGCGCGCCACCACCCGCAGTGCTGTTCGGACTGTTAAATGGATTACCCGGGTTGCTAATGGTTTCAACACCGGCACCCGCAGAATTGGGATCATCGATAATATCCCAGTCACGCTGGTCCGCAGCTGCGTCCCACTGTTCTTCTGCGATGATGGCCGCCTGAGCGACTCCCGCAAACCACAAGGCACCAACCAACGCGAGTGTGATAACTTTCTTCATTGCTGCTTCTCCCTCTTTCCCTGAAGGACTCGTCCTTACTGCTGTACAACCCTATAGAAATTCGGCCCATCTCCAGGCGCGCTGTCCTGATATTCTGCGTAACCGGTTCCATTCGTTGCCGTGTAACCAGGTCCATTCGTTGCCGTAACCGAGCCAATCTCGGCGTAAACCCCGCTCACGGCATTTGTAGCCCGCTCCACTGAATAGGTATTCCCATTCAAGCAGGCGAACCTGACCGTCACCCCGCCCACGCCAAAACTTGCCTTGAACAACGTAGTATCAAAGTAGCCATCTTGATACATGGCCAGAACTTCGTCAAGATTACTCATTCCGTCGCCATCGTCATCGTCATTGGCAATTTCGGGAGCAATATCCGCCACGTTGTTTGTTCCAAACGCCTGCATCAGCGCGTTTTCCAACGTCATCGGCGCGGAACCAACCGTCTGGCTGCCAAGAAGGTAAAAATTCGAAATCGCTACAGTTTGGAAGGCAGACACACTGGCATTGCGCTGAATTTTTAATTCCAAACCTGCAACATTATGTTGATCGTCGCTCCATTGAATATCCAGATCGGCTCCAGTGTCGCCATCAATCAACGTCCAGACCCCTTGGGAACGATTGAACGATACGCTGTTGTTTCCGTTCGACACCGCGAAGGTCGCCCAAATCCGTCCGGTCCGGCCATACAACTGTATAATCGCTGCAATTGGTGAATTTGTTGCCGGCGAATTTGTTGCGACAACCGTGAAGTTTGCGACCTGAATGCCGGCCCGACTGTAATCCCCCGTGAACGAAGCGTTCATTCCCGCAACCGGCGCCACAACAGCATCGGCTGCAAAAGGAAATCCCGGATCCTTAAAACTTACTTTGATGCTCGAACCGTTGGTTGTCACAGTAGGTAACGTAATTCCGTGTCGATCATTGATTGTCCATGCGATGGCATCAGTCGTTGCCGCTGATGCCATCACACTTGCCAAGGTGAACGTGGCGATTGCCACAAACAGCCTGATCGTCTGGCTTTTGAGCAAGCCTCGCGTTCTGACTGCCGCGCCTTTCATATCCCTTCACCCTCATCCCCCTCGGCAAATATGACGCTTCCCTTGATCAATGCGTGACTGTCACACCCTCGTCGCTGGCGCCCTGGCGGTGAACCCACATCTTGGATCCTGCCTGAATGCTGGCCGACGCAGGCTGCCCATTAAACCCGTACCACAGACCAGCCGTGTTGTTCCACCAGTACTCAGTGAAGGCATTGGGCGTTGCAGGGGCCGACACGAAGAGGCGGTCATTATTCGACAAATCGGCATCCGGATCCTTTATATCGCAGCTGGCAATCGTGTCGGCATCGGGCCAATTCAGGGCCGTGTAACCAGTACGCCCACCGCTTGTTCCGTTCAGCGTGAAGGCTTCCGTGGCCCCCGCCGCCGACGGCTGGATCTGGCCGTTCAGCGCATACACCGTCGCATTGCTGTAGGCATAGAAACCAAAGGTCTGGCGGCGCGGGCTGTTCGTGGGGTCCAGCATCATGCGGGTATTCGAATAGATGAACATCGACCCCACCGCAGGGGCGGTTGGCGATTGCGCCGGCGCAAACAGCGCGCCGCTGGCATTGACGTCGTAATACGAGAAGGCATCGTTGGTCGTCCACACATAGAGACGATCACCCGTCACCAAGCCGGAGAGGATGTCATTACCCAGGGCGCCGGAAACGCTCTTCGCGCCAGCCGGACTGGTGTAACGCGACGCATAAACCGGCAGCGTGAAGTCCGCCTGCGCCGTGGAGGTGGACGGATGCTCATAAACCCCCACTTTGTCGCCCGACTCGCCCGCCGATGTTTTTCCCGGAGAAACCGCAACCGCGTCAACGTGGGCGGCATCGCCACTGGCGACGGATACATTGTCGATCGTGCCGGCCATGGACGTAAAGAGCAACGGCCCCGTTGTGTTGGCCAACGTCATGTTTGTTTTGTATGGCCCTTCCGTGTAATACAAATCCCACGTGTCGTTTGCGTAGTCCGCATGCACAATGAAGCCCTTGTAGCCCGTCGTCGCGAGCCCCGATGCCACCGTCACCCATGCACCCGTGTACGCCCGCAACCCACCACCGGATGTGAGATAGAACGCGCCACTAACACCAGACACAGCGGGATCCGAACTGCCCACCACCGGACGGGCATACACTTGAATCCACGTGTTTGTGTAAGAAGAATTGATGATATCCAGCGTCGCCGTATCATTCGAAAGCAGCAATCCCTGCGTCCCAGCGCCGGTCAACACCGCCGCCGCGCTGGATGCCGACGTCCCGCCGCCGTTGGTGGTCCACGGATCGCCCATGGCAAACCCTGATTCAAAACCCTGGGCATAAGGAAGACTTGTAGCAGCCTGCACGCTCATCGCCACCAGCGCAAGCACCCCAAAAACCCCAGCCACGCCAAACGCCATGCGTAATTTCATTCTCAACCTCTTCCTCTTACTCGTGCGCACACTGTTTTGCGCGTCTCGCTACTGCGTTTCGACCCCTCTTAAGACGGCCTCAAATGCCTTACTAGCATCTGCGCAACATGTTGCCATCCGACGGGCAAGATGTCAACGGAAAAAAGACGAAATTTTGAATTATTTTGCAATTTTTACATCACTCGGGGAGATACCGGACAAGCTTGTCCCCCTCCCATAACCCCTTGATACGCTTCCCGTTAGGGAACGTTGAGACCCCCACCCCCTGGCGGGCACCGTCCTGAAACTGCCCCTCATAGGCCTCACCGCTGGCATAGACGTAGCGCCCCTGGCCCTGCCGGCGGCCAACCAAAAATTCGCCGTGATATTCAGATCCATCGGCAAAAGCGTAGGCCCCCAGCCCCGTGCGTTCATCCTCGCGAAATTCACCGCGATAGATGTCCCCATTGGCAAATCGTAACAGCCCGGGGCCATGCCGCAGCCCATTCCGGAACCCGCCGGCATATTTGTTGCCATTCCCATACAGCATCGTGCCACGCCCGGACGGCATGTCATTCGCGAACTCACCCACATACCGGTCGCCATTCTGATACGATAACGCGCCACGCCCGGCACGCAAGTCAGCACGAAAATCGCCAAGATATTTGTCGCCGCTCGCGTAGACCAGCGTGCCGCGCCCTTCTTTTAGACCGTCACGAAATTCTCCGTCGTAGCGATCGCCGTTGCGCTGCGCATACACACCCCAGCCATGCATCAGCCCGCGGTCCATTTCGCCCTCGTAGTGATCCCCACTGGGAAATTCGACCACCGTGATTTCGCGCCGCTCCACGCCGGGGTCAAAGGCCTCCATCTGTTCCACGTCAAACACGCCGGACGCCTCGAGTCCCTCGTCCGTCAACTCCACCGCGTCAAGCACCGCCGCCGTCACCGTGGCAGACGTTCCGCCCATCGCCGCACCCAGATCGGGCAACCCCGCCAGGGCGGCGCCGATGCCCGCCGCCACATCCACCCTCGGCGCTGGCACCGCAGATTGCATCGTTCCCAGCAGGCGCTCGATCTCGCCGCGCACATCGGAGATTTCCTGCTGCGTGCTGTCGCGTGTCTCGCGCAGCTTCCCGTCGATCTGCGACAGATTCTCCTTGCGCTGAACATCCAGTTCGTCCACCCACGAGCGCGTCTTGGCGAGATCGGCCAGAATTCCGTCGATCTCGCGCGTGCGCGTGAGTTCAGATGACTCGACCTGCTCCAGCAGGCGGTTGAGATCAAGCTGCACCGTCTCCAGCAAGGCCACGCGATTGGACATCGTGGCCAGCGCCGCCACCTGCTGCGCGCTGCGCAGACGCAGCGTCCCCAGCGCATCGCCTGTGCTGGCGCGCGTGCGAATCACGTAGATGCCCACCGAAAGGAAAATCACGAGGAAGAAGAGGAATACGCCCAGCAGCAGCGTGCCCGTCCACACCACCGTCCGGCGCGTGCGGCTGCGCTCGGCCTGTATGTAGCGCTTGACCTCGTCCATCG
>CAMFEP010000068.1 GCA_945949405.1 Kiritimatiellales bacterium | reverse complement strand
CCTCCGGAAAACGAACGCTTGGGGCACATCTGCCATTCCATATTCGCATCCCGCGCTGCGCGCGGGCAGCCAAACGCACACCGCGTTTGCCATTGCCCCTTCGCGGACTCGGGGCAATTTCGGATTCGAAGGGCGGAATGGGAATGGCTCCATCCCGGTCGTTCTTGACTTTCGGGCGGGGGTGGCGACCATCACGGGATGCGTTGGGTTGGACATATTGGCGGGCATACGATCGCGAAATGGCGGTCGTTGCGCTATCTGCTGGCGGTGGCGTGGGGTGTGCTGGTGGTGGCGGTGAAGCCGCGCCACTGGCGGCGCACGGTGCGCAACGTGCTGGCGCGGCAAATCCTCTTCACCGGGTATGACGCCACGCGCTTTGTTTCGCTGATTGCCTTCATGGTGGGGATTTCCATTGTGGTCCAGGCTCAGGTGGGGTTGACGGCGGTGGGACAGAGCCAGTTGCTGGGGCCGATTCTGGTGGCGGTGGTGATTCGCGAAGTTGGTCCGTTGCTGACGAATTTCGTGGTGATCGGGCGCAGCGGCACGGCGATTGCCACGGAACTGGGCAACATGAAGGTCAGCGGCGAGGTGCACATGCTCGACGCCCAGGGGCTCGATCCGTTCGTGTACCTGGTGATGACCCGCGTGCTGGGGGTGGCGGTGTCGGTGTTCTGTCTGACCGTGATTTTTGTGGCGGTGTCGTTTGTCAGTGGATTTTTCATCGGGGCGTTGCTGGGCGTGACGCCGATGGACCCGCTGCGCTTCATCGACACGGTGCTGGGGGCGCTGACCAAGAGCGATGTTTTAAATTTGCTGATCAAGACCTTCGTGCCCGGAATTTTGACGGGTGTGATTTGCTGCACGGAGGGGCTTGGGGTGGGCACGGCGACCACCGAGGTGCCGCAGGCGGCGACGCGCGGGGTGGTGCGTTCGATCACGGCGCTGTTTGTGACCTCCGCGATTGTGTCCGTGGTGACCTACTTGTGATGTTGCCTGTGATTTTGCAATTCCAGAACGTGAGATGCGCGGCGGGGCCGATGCATGACCGCGGGCTGGAGGCCGCTGCGTTTGCGCTGGACGCGGGCGATCTTCTGTTGATGCGCGTGGGGGCGGGACAGCGGCGTACGCCGGTGGCCGATGTGGCGCAGGGGGTACTGGCGCCGGAGGCGGGGACGGTGGCGTTTCTCGACGAGGACTGGCAGGGGGTTTTGCCCGATCGCGCGGCGGCCTTGCGGGGGCGCATCGGGCGTGTGTTTGGCACGGGTGGCTGGTTGAGCAACCTGGACGTGGACGAAAACATCACGCTGGCGCAGCGCTACCATACGGATCGCGCGGAGGAGGAGATTCTGGAGGAAGCGCGGCAGCTTGGGCGCGCGTTCGGGTTCGAGGAATTGCCGGCGGCGCGTCCACATACGCTTGAGCGCGATGTTCTGCGGCGCGCGCAGTGGGTGCGGGCCTTTCTCGGGCAGCCGCGCCTGCTGCTGTTCGAGCATCCGACGCAGGAACTCGATGGTCATTGGGTGGAGCCTCTGGTGGCGCGGATGCAGGCGGCGCGCCAGGGTGGCGCGGCGGTGGTGTGGATCACGGCCGACCCGGTGGAGTGGAATTTTTCCGGCATGAACGCGACCTTGAAATTCGAGTGGAAGGACACGAAGATGGTTGCGGTCACGTGAGCCTGAAAAGAAACAGCCGCGCAAAAGGCGCAATGCGGAAAAGAAACCGCGAATGAACGCGAATTGGCGCGAATTGCGGATAGGGACTGTATGGCGAAGCCGTTTAAGTTTCGGTACGTGAATGAGATTGTCGGCACGTTTGTGCTGGCGATCGTGGCGCTGCTGGTGGTGGGGATTGTTTTCGCGGGGCACGCGAAGCAGTGGTTCACCCCGGTGCATCGCTTCCATGTGGATTTTCCGGCGGAAGGGTCGCTGGGGATCCAGAAGGGCGCAGCGGTGGAGATTCTGGGGACCACGGTGGGCAAGGTGGAGCGGATCCGGGTGAGACCGGATGGACACATCGCCGGGCGGATCACCGTGGACGGAGATTTTTTGCGATTTGTACGCGTCGACTCCAAGGCCATCGCCAAGAAGCGCTACAGCTTTGCCGGGGAGGCGTTCATCGAGATCACCAAGGGCGAGGGTGAAGCGTTGCCGGCGGAGGGCCGGATGACGATTACCAAGGACACCGAATTGACGGAGATGCTGGAGGATCTGCTCAAGCAGGTGCGCGAGACGACGGTACCGGCGATGGAGGAGTTGCAAAAAACCGTTACCGAATACCGGCTATTGGCCGCCGATTTGCGCAACCCCGAACAGCCCTTGATGCTGCTGCTGTCCAACCTGGAGGAACTCACGGCCGGGCTGGGTCGGGGCGAGGGGGCGGCGGGGAAGATTTTGCGCGATCCGCGGATGGCCGAGGATTTGGAGGGGATTTTGGACAAGATCAACGCCGCGTTGGACGATCTGAAGAACACGACGGTGCAATTGCCGCCGATGGCGCAGACGGTGGGCGCGGAGGTGAAGGATTTGCCGGGGCTGGTGCTGCAGACGCAGGAGACGATCCGCGAGTCCGAGCGATTGATCGAGGGGATCCAGCATCACTGGCTGATTCGCAGTCATGTGCCGCAGGATGCGCCGTCGGGGTTAATTCCCGCGTCGGAAGTGAGGGCGCCGTGAGGATCGGAAGGATTTACCACGGAGAGCACGGAGGCACGGAGGCGGAATATTTATTTCTCCGTGTCTGCGTGGTGAACTTGTTCCTGGCGTCCGTGCTTTTCATCGCGGGGTGTTCGTCGGCGCCGCCGAAATCGACGGTGGATGGGGAGACGGTGCAGTATGCGGCGAGTGCGCGGGCGGCATACGAGCGGGGGGCCTATCCGCAGGCGGTGCGATTTTACGAGCTGGCGCTGAATCGGGCGCGGGCCAACGACGACGGGCCGGAGATTGCGCGCAATGGCTATAATTTGGCGGCCTGCCAGCTGGCCCTGGGGCTTACGACGGAGGCGCGGGTGACTTTGCAGGAGGCGCTGGCGGAATTCGGGCGCGCGCGGATGGATTCGCAACCGGCGCTGTTGCTGGATGCCAAGGCCGCGCAGGCGGCGGGGCAGGTGCAGGAATCGCGCCGGGTGCTTGATCTCGCGTATGGCGCGTGCAAGACCGATGCGCAACGGGTGCAAGTCTGGCTGGTGCGGGGCGAGCTGTGCGCCGATGCGGGGGATGGGGCGGGGGCGGGGGCGGCGCTGGGCGAGGCGGAAAAAATCGAGGGCGATGCGCTCGTGGCGGCGCGGCTGAGTCTGGCGGGGCGGGTGGGGATGCTGGAAAACAAGGCTGCGGCGGCGGCGCAGAATTTTGATGCGGCGGCGGCGGCGTGGCAGCGGGACGGACAGACCCGCGACATGGCCGGGGCGCTGGGGCGGGCGGGCGAGGCGTATTTGCTGGCGGGGGATGCGCGGGCTGCCGCGGATCGCTTGTATCGCGCGGCGCGCAGTTTGTATGCGCAGGGCGATGCGGTGGGGGCGTTGCAGCGGGTGCAGCGTGGGCTGGAGGCCAATGCGCAGGCCGAGGATGCGGAGTTGCAGGGGCTGCTCACCGGATTGTTTGAATCGATCAAGCAGGACGTCGAGCAGATGAAGATTCAGGCAACCGCGAATGGACGCGAATAAACGCGAATCAGGATGCCCGCGCGCGGAGCGCACGGGCCACCGATACGCAGCCAAAGTCTTATCATGCCTATTCTGGTTGATTATCACACGCATACGCCGCGGTGCAAACATGCGGTGGGGCCGATGGAGGGGTATGTTGAGAAGGCGATCGCCATCGGGCTTGAGGAGATCGGGTTTTCGGATCACAACCCGCTGCCGAACGGGCTGGGTTCCAACGTGCGCATGGATGAGCGCGAGCTGGATGCGTATGTGGCCGACGTGCTGAAGTTGCGCGAGCGCTATCGCGGGAAGATCGCGGTGCGGCTGGGGCTGGAGATGGATTATGTCGAGGGGTTGGACGATTACCTCGAGAAGCAGCGCCGGGCGCATCCGTGGGACTACGTGATCGGCTCGGTGCATTATCTCGATCGCGCGTGCAAACAGATTTCGTGGCCGCGCAACTTTGCGGGCGACATACACACGATCTATGAGCGGTATTACACGCTGGTGCGGCAACTGGCGCGCACGGGATTTTATGACATCGTCGCGCATTTCGATTTGCCGAAGCGCTCGGCGCAGGACGCCACGGAGCGCGAGGCGGCGGCAGTGACGCAGACGTTGAAGGAAGTTGCGCGCGTGGGGATGTGTATTGAGATTAATACGTCGGGGCACCGTCATCCGGAATTGAAGCGTCCGGAATCCTATCCCACCTGGCCGATCGTGGCGGAGGCGCTGGCGTTGGGGATTCCGCTGACGGTGAATTCGGATGCGCATGCGCCGGATCACGTGGGTGAGCAGTTTCCGGCGGTCGCCGCGAAATTGCGGGAACTGGGTTGCAAGAATCTGGCGCGATTTGCCGGGGGCAAACGGCAGATGTATGCGTTGTAGAATCGAAAAATTCAAACTTTGCGGAGTCTGCGTTCTGTACACAACGTCGCATGGTCATTGGGGGCGGGGCGCATTACACGAGCCCGATTCCGGCGTCGCGGCGCTCCGCCCTCCCGCGTGCGAACTGAATTCTGACACTGTGCATAATTTTGAATTTCTCGCTTTTCGGTGAGACATGCGGACTGCTCCCACCACAATACAGTCGCTGACGGTGGCGCGGCTGGATGTGCCGTTGCTGGCGCCGTTCGGGATTTCCGGCGGGGTGCAGGATGTGGCGCGCAATCTGTTGGTCACGATCGAACTGGCGGATGGCACGCGCGGGACAGGCGAGGCGGCGCCCTTTCCGGCGTTCAACGGCGAAACCCAGGCGGGGGCCGAGGCCGCGATTGAAACCATGCGGAGCTGGCTGGAGGGCGCCGACGTGCGTGCGTGGCGCGCGATTGCCCATGCGCTGCGCACGAGCAACGGCATGACGGGATCGGCGCGGTGCGCCGTTGAAACGGCGGTGCTTGACGCGCTGACCCGGCAGGCGGGTATTCCCTTGTATGCGTTCTTCGGCGGCGCGGCCAGCGCGCTGGAGACGGATATGACGATAGGCACGGGTGGCGTTGAGGAGGCACTGATCGCGGCGCGGGCGATTCTGGCGCGCGGGATCACGACGATCAAAGTCAAGATTGGCGCGGGCGATCTTCAGCACGATCTGGCGCGGTTGGTCGCGATACATGGCGCGGCACCGGAGTCGCCGTTGATTCTGGATGGCAATGGGGGGATGCAGGCCGAGGCGGCGTTGGCGCTGTTGGCAGCGCTGCGGGAGCGCAATATTTTTCCCGCGTTGCTCGAGCAACCCGTGGCGGGTGGTGACTGGGCGGGGATGCGTACGCTCGCGCAGCGCGGCGGGGTGCCGCTGGCGGCGGACGAGACGGCGTCCAGCGCGGCGCACGTGCTGCGGCTGGCGGCGGAAGAGGCGGCGCAGGTGGTGAATATCAAATTGATGAAGACCGGCGTGGTTGAGGCGCTGGACATGGCCGCGATTTGCAGGGCGGCGGGGCTACAGTTGATGATCGGCAGCCTGGTGGAGACGGTACTGGGGACGAGCATGTCGGTGCACTTTGCGGCGGGGCAGGGCGGATTTGTGCATGTGGATCTGGATATGCCGATGTTCATGGCGAAAAATCCGTTTGAAGGCGGGTTCATCCAGCGCGGGGCGCGGCTGGATGTGTCACACGTCACCGCCGGGCATGGGGTCGTGCCGCGAGGCTAGCAGCCCGTTGAAAAACGCCCACGACGGCATGGAAGCACGCCTTACGGCGTTACTACGAACGATTTTGCTTAGGAAAACAGAGATCGTAGTCAAGCCCGTCAGGGCTGTGTTTGTTTTTCGACAGGCTGCTAGGTGGCTGGCTGCATTGAACCGAAGCGGTGTGCGTTTAGCTAAACGCACACCGCGCTTGCCATCGCCTTTCGCGGACTCAGGCGATTTCGGAGGGGCGGCTGTACTTGTCATATAGGTCTCACCTAGGGTATACTCGCCGGATGTGAGGGCGATTATTTTAGCGGGGGTGTTGCTGGTGGCGGGGCGGGTTTTTGGGGCTGCGCCGTTTGTGTTTTTGGGTGGGGCGGTGCAGATTGAGGCGGAGGAGTTTGGGACCAATCTCGTGCGGAACGGGCAGGGCTGGAGCACGGCGGCGGCGGTGAGCGGATTTAGCGGCGCGGGGTATGTTGAGGCGTTGCCCAACCCGGGGGTGACGGTCGATGCGGACTGGGCCACGAACAGTCCGGAGTTGCAGTACGAGGTGGAATTTCCGGCCAGCGGGAGCTACCGGCTGTGGGTGAGCGGGTATGCGACTGGTGGCGCGGATGACTCGGTGCATGTGGGCCTCGATGGCGTGACGGGCGGGGCCAGCCGGGTGACGTGGTCCATCTACAACGCCTGGACCTGGACCAACGGCGTCATTGGCGGCGGGGTGGCGACCATGAGTGTGCCGTCGGCGGGCACCCATGTCGTCAATCTATGGATGCGCGAGGATGGCGCGCGAATCGACCGGCTGCTGATCACGACCAACCCGGCGCTGGTGCCGCGCGTGGGAAATGCGTGGCACATTCCCCAGAGTACGGAACCGACGGTGGGGTTCATGCGCGCCCCGATTTTTGAAATTTATGCGGGGCGTCCGGTGCTGCTCAATAGCGGCAGCCAGTACCAGGGCGGGGGCGAGGCGGGCAACCAACTGCAAACGGGCAGTGCGGTGTATTATCGCGATGCGGCCACCAACGTGTGGAGCGCGCTGCCGCTGGCCTTTCACGCCACGAGCGGCAACAACATTTATTACTCCAACGCGTTGCCGGCGGCGGTGCTGGGCGCGGGGTGCACGATTCAATATTACTTGCGCATCCCCTACAGTGACCACCTGACGACCTGGCTATACACCAGCAACGGCGTGGCGTTGGAGAGCGACAACGAGAACGTTGCGCGGGCGAATCCCTACGCGTTCACGGTGCTGCCCAGCCCACCGGCGGGCGAGCCATCGCCGGAGGATTGGGCCGACCGGAATATCTATTTCATTTTTACGGACCGATTCAACGATGGTGATCCGTCCAACAACAACGGCAACCTGCAATCGGCGGCGGCGCCGTCCAACAGCCGTCGCATTCATGGCGGGGACTTCAAGGGCATTCAGCAAAAGCTGGATTACATCCGGGCGCTGGGGGCGAATGCGATCTGGATCACGCCCATTCCGCAGAACGTGGGGGCGTCGGGGTACCATGGATATGGGGCGGATGATTTTACCCAGTTGCAGCCCAACTGGGGCACGCTGGCCGAGCTCTCCAACATGGTGGCGGCGGCGCACGCGCGTGGCATTGCGGTGACGCTCGACGTGGTGTGCAATCATGCGGGCAATCGCATCGACAGCACGGACTCCGGGTGGCCGGCCTACAAAGATGCCGGATACAACCTGCGCTGGACGACGGGCACGCCATTTCCGGCGCCGTTCAATGCGACCGCGTATTTTCATAACAAGGGAAACATTGGAAGTTTTAGCGATCCACAGCAGGTCCTTGGGGAATTAAACGGCCTGGACGATCTGCGCACCGAGGATTTGTATGTGAGGACCAATCTGGTCAACATCTACAAACAGTGGATCCAGGCGGGGGATTTCGACGGGTTCCGGCTGGACACGGTCAAGCATACGGATCTGGGGGTGTGGCAGCATTTTGGCGGGGAGATGCGGGCGTTTGCCAGCGCCGCGGGCAAGACGAATTTTTTCCAGTTCGGTGAAGTCTATGACGGATCCGACGCCAAGTGCGGGGCGTATACGGGCACACAGGGTGGGAATGCGTACGCGATCGATTCCGTGGTGGATTTTCCGCTGCATTTTCAGATCAACGGGGTATTTGCGACGGCGGTGAGCAATACCAAAGTGATTGAGGATCGTTACAATGGCATCAACGCCAACTACGCGGAGTCGGCGCGGATGCGGCTGGTGACCTTCCTGGACAACCACGACCGACCGCGCTTTATGACGACCGCCAACGCCAACAACAACATCGCCCGGCTGACGGTGGCGCTGACATTTCTATACACGTCGCGCGGAATTCCGTGCCTGTACTACGGCACCGAGCAGAACTTCAACGGCAGCGGCGATCCGAATAATCGCGAAGACATGTACGACGGGCAGTTCGAGCAGGGGCCGTCGCTGGGTGACAATTTTAATATGACCCAGGGCAGTTTTCGGCATGTGGCGATGCTCAATAATTTTCGGAGGAATTATTCCGAATTGCGCCGCGGGACGCATGTGAATCTCTGGAACGATCCGGACAGTCCGGGGTTGTTCGCGTATGCGCGCCGCCTGGGGACCAACGAGGTGTTTGTGGTGTTCAACACGGCCAGCGGGAGCCAGACGCTGGGAGCGCGGCCCACGGTTTGTCCCGCGGGGACGCTGCTGGTGAATCTGTTAAATACCAACGAGAGCGTGACGGTGACGGGGGCTGCCGATGGTATTCCTTCGATCACGGTGCCCGCGACGTCGGCCAAGATGTTCGTGGCGGCGGGGCGGATGCTGCCGCTGGATCCCGTGGTGACGAATCAGACGCCTGCGCATGGGGCGGTGAATGTGTCGCCGGTGGCGGCGGTGAAGCTGGGCTTCAGCAAGCCGATGAACACGAATGCGGTGCAGCAGGCCTTCACCGTGCAGCCGGTGGTGGGGGGGGTATTCACCTGGTCCGCGAACGGGACGCAAATGACCTTCACGCCGAATTTGCCGGGATTCGCGGGGGCGACGTCGGTCGTGGTGCGCGTGGGGGCCAACGCCTTCGACCGGGTTTCGACGAATCATCTCTTCGCGGCCTTTGAGACGTTTTTTGTGACCAGCGCATCCACCAACACGGACACGACGCCGCCGACGGTGGCGATCGACACGGTGGCGGGTGGCGGGGTGGTGCGGGGGGCGGTGACGTTGAGCGGTACAGCGGCGGACAATGTGAGTGTGCAGCGCGTCGAGATGCGCCTCGATGCGGGCGAGTGGACGGCGGTGGACGGGACGGTGGCGTGGTCGCGCGGCTTCGACTCGGCGCTGTTCCTGAACGGCGCGCATACGCTGTCGGCGCGGGCGATTGACGCGATCGGCAACCTGTCGGCGGAGGTCGTCACGAATGTGTATTTCTTCAACGTGGCGGGGGCGTATGACGTGCGCATCAGCGCAGGGAACGGGTCGGACGCGACCAATTGCGATGGGAGCGTGTGGATGGCGGATCGCGCGTACTCCTTTGGCGGGTTCGGGTATGTGGGCGGGACCAACGGGTTCATTGCCGGGGCGATCTCGAACGTGTGTGCGGGCGCGCAGGTACTCTATCAGCGCGAGCGTTACAGCACGCCGGCGTCGAGTTTCCGTTATCAATTCCAGTGCCCGCCGGGTGTGTATGAAACCGTGCTTCTGGAAACGGAAACGTTCGCCACCGGCACGGGGCAACGCGAGTTTGATTTGTATTTGCAGAACGAGCGCGCGCTGACGAACTTCGACATTTATGCGGTGGCCGGCGGGAAGAACCAGCCATTGGTGCTGGTCTTCACGAATGCGGTGGCGGATGCGTTGCTGGACATGCAATTCCTGCCGCAGGTGGGCAATGCGCGCGTCTCGGGGATCCAAGTGCGCAAGGTGGCGGATCTGGACAGCGACGGCGACGGCATTCCGGACTGGTGGCAGCAGGGGTGGTTCAATCACCCGACGGGTCAGGCGGCGGATGAGTCCGGCGCGGAAGACGATCCGGACGGCGACGGCGTCAACAACCGTGATGAATACGTGGCGGGCACGGACCCTTTTGATGACGCGTCGTATTTGCGCATCGAGGCGATCGAATCGGAGGCGGGGCGGGCGGTGTTGCTCAACAGCGTTTCCGGGCGCGTGTATGATCTCGAGACGCGCGTGGATTTGCTGGGGGCGGAGGCCTGGACGGCGATTCTGGAGAGCGTGGTGGGCGATGGCGGGGTGATCAATTTTCCGGATACGAATGGGGTGGAGCGGGGGTTTTATCGGGTGAGGGTTTACGAGCCGTAGGGGGCGCGGAGCCCGCGCGCGGAGCGCACGGGCCACCTCATTTTGCAACGGAAGCGGTGTGCGTTTGGTGCGAATCTGGAACGGCATCTGCACCCCACC
>CAMFEP010000067.1 GCA_945949405.1 Kiritimatiellales bacterium | reverse complement strand
CGACGCCGGCGGGATCGAGGTCGAAAAAGGTGGTGACGGCGCCCGGCGCGGCAAGCAGATCCGCGGGATCGAAGGTTTCCTTGGGCGTATTTCCCTTGGGATTGTTGCCGCCGGCGCCATTGATCAGAATATCCGTGGGGCCCAGTTCTCTTTCGATACGTGCGCAGGCTGTTTCAATGCTGGCGCGGTCCATCACGTCGAAGGCTACGCTGATGGCGGTGCCGCCCGTGGCGCGGATGGTGGCGGCCACGGCCTCCGAGGTCTCGGCGCGTCGGCTACAGACGGCGACGCGGGCGCCGCAGGCCGCGAGTTCCCGGGCCATGCGGCCGCAGAGCACGCCGCCGCCGCCGGTGATCACCACGGTTTTGCCGGACAGATTTACCGCGAGAGGGGCATTCATCAAATTGGGGCCAGACCATAGCGGTGGATGCGCGCCGGGGCAAGCCCGAAGGAAAGAGCCCCGAAGGAAAGAGGCGGGTATAAAAAGCGCAGCCCGTGGCGGGGTGGGGCCACGGGCTGCGCAGGGCGGGCGATGGTGGGCGTTACTTCTGCCAAGCCGAGAGGGCGACGACTTCGTTCTGTCCGCTGGTGCTGCCCGGCGGGATGATGGTGCTTCGCTGGTAGACGAGGATGTCCGAGTTGCCGCCTTTGTTGATATTACCTTTTACAATCAACTGGCCGGTGTGGGAATTGCCTCCGGTTTGGGAGTAGCTCCCGGTTTTAACATAGATCATGCCAGTGAGATTCTTCTGACCGGTGAAGCTGATATTGCCATCGCGGCTAATCAAGGTGGGATAGGAGGTGGAGTTGGTGATGGCGCCGTTGCCGCTCACGGACATGTTGCCCGTGGCGATGAAGGATCCGCTGTAGGTGGCATTCCCCGCGATACCCAAGGTGCCGTTCACCCACATGATCCCGCCGGGCGGGGAGAACCCGGACGACAAGGTCTGGTTGCCATTGTACACCTGGCCATTCGCAAGGGCCTGGTTGTAGTACGGCGACAGGTCGATGTTGGGGATGGTGACGAGTGCAACGGCTCCCGTAGTGGTGCCGCCCGTGATCGTCACTTTGCTCGGCGTGTAAGAAAAAGCCGGCGCCCGAATGCTGCCGTTGATCGTGGTGTTGTTGTTGATGGAAACGGAGACGCAGGACTTCATGTTCACGGCCATGTTGGCGCTGCCACGGATGGTCATGGTGCCGTTGGCGTGCATCAGGGCGGCGTTGGTGCCCGAGATGGTGCCGCAGCCGCCGAAGTCAAAATTACCACCGCAGAGGATGGCGTAAGCCAGGCTGTTGGTGTCGAAGCTGGCCGGGCTGTTGGTGCTGCCCAGATTGCGCACGTCCAGAATAACCTCCTCCCGCGAGTTGCCGTAGAGACCCACGCTATCGACAACGGCGACGTTCGTGCCCACGGGGGTTACGGTGACGTCAAAGGTTCCGCCACCGTACGTCGTCAGCGGAAACGCCGTGTCGTTGAGGCGCGCATTGAAGTTTGTTTGCAGGATGCTGTAGGCCATGTTCGCGCCCGCCTCGGCGATGGAGAGCGCCCGCACGCGGTCAGCCAGCTTCTCGGTCATGAAGACGCGCTGGATGCTGGATTTGTAGGCGACCGCCAGCAGTGAGGCAATCACCATGATCATCAACATTACGGTAAACAGTGCCGCGCCGTCCCGCTGCCGCATGGCTTTCCAATATGTGCTCATCGTCGTCCCTTTCTTTCTCCGCGGCAGGGGCGCAGAGCCACCCACCGCACTACACTCAACGTCCCGAATTTCGTGGGGTCACTTCCGTGGTCGCCATGGAGGTGATCCGGTTGGTGGCGCCGTGGGCGCGGGCGTAATCGAAGATTTCCACGTTGACCACCACGCCTTTTTTGAGGGGTTGCCCATCCACGAGCAGCGAGAAAATTCCGTAATCTGGACCCATCGAGAAGGTGCCGCCAATATCCACGGCCATGGTGTCTCCGCGCCAGAGGATGCGGGTGTCGCGCAGTTTCGGCGTGCCGGTGCCTGCCGCGGTCGGCAGCAGGGTGGACTGGTACTGCAAATAGCGTTTGGCGCCGGGGGTGATGAGGATGCCGGTGCCGGAGGAGGCGAGGGCCGAGATGTTGGTCCAATTGGAGGCGTCCGACATGTCGTTGCTATTGCCGCTGCGCACTTTCAAGCTCAAGGATGCGCCCGAGGGCAGCACCGAATTCCAGAACATGTTGGAATATACCGGCGCGCTATTGTGCGTGTCGAAAATGGTGGAGACATACACGCCGTTGGTGGGGTAGGTGGTGAAGAGGTATTGCACGGCGGGGATCACGTTGGTGGTGTAGACATCCGTGCGGGTGCTCCAGGTGTAGGCCATGGCATCGGCTTCGGCGGGCGCGTTGGTGGCGGGGATGACGTAGGCGCCCACATAGCCGGTGGTATTGGTTTCCTCCCAGCGCCATGCATTGCCTTTGAGGGCGACATTGTTCACGAGGAACGACACCAGGTAACTTTTGTCCTTGTTGATGGGAAACGTGGTCATGTCAGACCATCCATGGGTGCCGGCGCCGAGGGTGAGACTTTCGCCGCCAGAGAAACGCAGACGCGTCATCGTGCCGGCAATGGCATCCTGGGTGTTGGTGCTATCGGCTTCGGCGATGAAGGCATCGTCGATGATCAGGCTGCCGAGAGAGCCGGCGCGAAAGTTCACCTGGCACCTGCCCCCGCTGGTCAGGATCCAATTGCCTTCCGTGAGGTCATTGCCGCGCAGCAAGACGCGGACGGCGCAGGCGTTGTAGTTGTCCAAGTTGGTCTGCCCGCCCGTTGAATCGGCCGTTTGCAGGCTGGCCGACCAATTGGTGGTGTTGCCATCCAGGAGCACGACGAAATCATTGGGGGTGAGCGAGGTGTCGAACAGCACGGTGGTGTCGCGGTGCAGTTCGCCGGTCGCGCGGAAGTTGGTTTCCTCCCAGCAGTCATTGCGCATGGTGAGGGTGAAAGACCGGCCGATGGCGGTCGATGGGAACGACAAGTGGTAGTTGCCGCTCCAGGACCCAGAACTCACGTATACATTGGTCGGGATGGTGGCGCCCACGACGGCGGTGGCGGGGAGCTGCGCCTCGGCCTCGCGCTCGCTGACGGAGGGGGACATGAACAGCGTATCGATGCCCAATTTGTAACTCGACGACGAGGGGTTTTTATTGGTGACGACAAATTGCAGGGTGTGGTTGCCGTTACTCAAAACGGCGGAACCGAGGACGACTCCAATTTCGCGCTCGGTGACCGCCGAGTAGCCATCGAAGCTGGCCCCCTGGGGTTCCACATACCAGTCAAACAGGTTTTCGAAGACGACTTCGGTGGAATAATTGCTGGAGCCATAGGTGGCCGAGGCGTTCCCCACCGTGGCCACACTGGTTAATTGGGCCTGCAATTGCGTGGCGACGAGGGTGTTGTCGCGCGGGTCGATGGTGGTTTTGCGAAGTTGGTTGGGGTTGCCGGACCAGACGTGATAGATCACGGTCTTGTCCCAGATGATCTTGCCGCTGCCATCGATATCCACCGCGCCATCGCCATCGTCATCGCGGGCCAAGGGCATGCTGATGGCCGTGTAACGGGATGCGGTCGCGGGAAAGTAATATATTTTTTCCAAGGCTGACAGGCGCAGGTCCCGCTTGATTTTTTCGGCGGAGAGCTGGACTTCCACGTCCAATTCATCCTGTAAATTGCTGCGGCTGGATTCCGACCAGATGTAGAGATATCCGGTCATGGCGAGCGAAATGGCCACAACCATGATCGTCGTGGCAATGATCATTTCCACCAGCGTAAAGCCCCCAGATTGAGGCAGAGACTTACATGCAGGGCAGGTATTCATGAGCCACCGCTTAGACTCGAGACATAGGAGCGGATGTCCTCGACGCCGGGAACATACGACCATGTTTCCCGGTTGCGGATTTCCACGGTGACGCGCACTTCCGTCAGGCTGGCGGTGACGTTGGAGACGATGGTGGTGCGGCGAAAATCCAAAATGCCGGAGGGACGTCCCTGGCTGTTGACGAGCACCATATTTTCCGCAAACGTCGAGAGTTGGCCGAATCCCAGGCTTTTGGCGCGTTCCAGCCTGTTTTTGGCCAGGTTCACGGCGATGTAGTGATCGCGAGCGCGGTCGCTGGAATCGCGGCAGATCAGGGCGAGGCCACACATGCCGGTGATACTGGCGGCAAAGATGGTCAAGGAGATCATAACCTCAATGAGGCCCAAGCCATCCCGGGTGGTTTTTTTCCGGGGTGTTTCTTGAAGAATTGAATCCATAAAATTTTGCCACATGTATAGCGAGTATTTACCTTGCGGTAGTTTCAGCATTCGTTATGCCACCCTGTCCGAAACAGCGTTAATGGGACATTTCATGCGCCAATTGTAGGATGTGAGAAAAAGCGGTCGTTTTTTGAGAACACGGGTGTAGCCTGAACCGTGGTATGCTCATGATTGTCAACCGTACTGGATATTTTCAGGGGATTCAATGATTCCAGGCGCATCGGCGTAGTCTGGTATGAATACTGCGCCTTTCAACAGGGTTTGGTTCGATTGGGGAAAGAGGCACGATGCAACAAATCGTGTCGATCGTGGTCAAGCGTCGCGACAAGAGGTGTAACAGCATGCAAGATTTTCGAGTGGCGAAGGGTAAGCGCAAAGATGGATTTACTCTTTTAGAAATGATGATTGTGGTGGGGATCATCGGGGTGCTATTGGCGATTGCGATACCCAGCTTCCAGAAGGCGCGGACCGAATCGCGGATTAAGCGGGCGAAATCCGAATTGCAATTGATCACCGCCGCCGTGCGACAATTGACGTGGGATACGGGCAAGTGGCCCAACACGGCCGCGTATGGCGCGCCGGGGTCCACGGAAGTCTGGGGGTTGACGCCCAGCAGCGCGGGTTTGGTGGCGGCAACCGCCACATACGGGACGGGCTGGCGCGGCCCGTACGTGCGAACAATCTCAGAAGATCCGTGGGGGAAGAATTATTTTTTCGATCCCGACTATCTCATCAGCGGTGTGAATCGCATCGTGGTGGGCTCTTTTGGTCCCAACGGCGTGGGCCAAAATTTGTATGACAGCGATGATATCTATGTCATCTTGCGCTGAAGTCCGGCGCATATCGTTTTTTACGGACGCATCAAGCATGTGCGGTCGCATGGCATGGCGGGACTGGTGCGTGTGTGCGGTTGGAAGGACGAGAATGGTGCAGGCAATGATGCGCATTGTGGTGGTGGCGATTGGGGTGCTGTTGGCCGCCGGGCCGGGGGCCATTGCCCAGTTGGGCGCCGATGAAGCGGGGTGCATGCGCCAGTGGGGGGCGCCGGTTTCGACGGAGGATTTGAACGCCGACGTGCGCGTGCTCACCTTTGGCACCAATGACCTTGTCGTTCAAGCCAGTTTCCTGGGCGGGGTGGTGCAACGCATTGCCTATCGCAAGCCCACTTTTACCGATGGCGATATTCAGAAATTGTTGCAGCTGAATACCGGTGGCGTGACGTGGGCACTCTGGCGCCATACGGAGACGGAGCAGGGGGTGCGGCAGGACGTTTGGATCCGGTCGGATGAGATGGCCATGGGGGTGTTCGAGGCTGGCATGCTCACGATATCCAGTGGTGCGTGGAATCAGTATGCGGCCCGGGTCTCCACCGCGGAACACGCGCCGGCGGCGGCCAGTCCCGCGATCAATCCCGCGGCGGACGTGCAAGGCGTCTGGCAGGCCGATACGGAACACGGCGGTGCGGCGATTGAATTCAAGCCGGATGGCACGTTGCAGTGGATCGCCTTTGAGGAAGGCGATCAGCGGGAATTTCGCGGTCGTTACCAGGTGCTGGATCCCGGGCATCCGATGCGGGTGGAAATCTGGCGGGCGGCACGGGATCGCGAACCGCTGGGGCTGGCGGTGTTGCAGGACGATCGGACGATCACGTTTGGATTGCGCCAGACCACGGCCGAGAAACCCACCGGATTCTGGCCGATCGACGCTGGCGCCACACTGGTCTACCGCCCGGTGGCGCAACTGCCAGAGTGGGACGTTGCGGAGCCTGCGCAGTACCCCAAAGCGGGGGATACGCGCGACCGGGTGTTGAAGGCTTTTGGAAAACCGAAAGGGACCTTGAGCACGGGCTCCCAGGAGTTTCTTTCCTACCCATGGGGCCAGGTCACCCTAGAAAAAGGCGTGGTTACCAAAACAAAGCCCGTGGCGTCCGCGCCATAGCTTGCGCCATCCCGCGCCGTGTTTCGCGTTGAGTGGATGGTGGGTGTGCCATAGAATATCCCGCGGATCGCGAACACAGGGCCGTCCAAGACGCGTGACTGTATGTACCGAGGATTTCTGACTGGCGCAGGGATGCTGTTGCTCGTGCTGCAGGGCGCGATGGGCCAGGTTCCCGAACTGATCAACTACCAGGGTCGCCTGATGGGGGCCGGCGCACCCGTCAACAGCACCGTCAGTTTGAAATTACGCTTGTACGATGCCGGCGCGGGCGGGACGTTGTTGTACGAGAGTTCCAACAGCGTTCTGGTCGTGGATGGATTGTATGCAGCGCGCCTTGGAGAAAACACGACGTTTGGCTCCCTGACCAATGCATTGACCAATCTTGCGGTGTTTGTGGAAACCGTGGTGGATGAGCAGGTGCTGGTGCCGCGGGAACAACTGGCCTCGGTTCCCTATGCGATTCGCGGAGGGCCGGGTGGCAAGGGGCCTGCCGGCGATACGGGACCGCAAGGGCCGGTCGGTGAGCAGGGACTGCCGGGTGAACAAGGCCTAGTCGGATTGCAAGGGGGCCAAGGACCCATTGGAGAGCAGGGACCACAAGGCCCAGTCGGTGAGCAGGGGCCTGTGGGGCAACAGGGGCCGGTGGGAGACACTGGGCCGCAAGGACCGGTCGGAACGCAGGGGGTGGCGGGCGTGCAGGGTGCGGTCGGTAATCCAGGACCAGTCGGTGAGCAAGGGCTGCCAGGTGAAGAGGGGCCAGCTGGGCCACAGGGTGATCAAGGTTCAATTGGCGATCAGGGGCCGCAAGGATTGATTGGCGAGCAAGGTCCAGCCGGGCAAGAAGGCCCGGTCGGAGCGCAAGGGATCATTGGCCCGCAGGGGCCAGAGGGTGATCAAGGACCCACAGGGCAGCAGGGCTCACTTGGTGAACAAGGTCCGGTTGGATTGCAAGGTGAACAGGGGCCTCTCGGTGATCCGGGACCGCAAGGACCTGTCGGTGAGCAAGGGCCGACGGGGGACGTGGGTCCAGCCGGCCCGCAGGGTGAACAAGGTCCGCTTGGTGACCAGGGTCCTCAAGGGTTGGTGGGTGAGCTGGGACTTCAAGGACCTCTCGGAGAACAAGGAGCTGCCGGCTTGCAAGGCCCAGTGGGAGACCAAGGGCCAATCGGATTGCAAGGCGAGCAAGGGCCCCCCGGTGATCAGGGGCTGCAAGGCCCTGCGGGTGATCAGGGCCCAACTGGTGAGCAAGGTCCCGTCGGACCACAAGGCCCCGTGGGAGATGCAGGGCCGCAAGGCCCAGCTGGAACGCAAGGATTGGCGGGCGTGCAGGGGCCAGTCGGCGAGCAAGGGCCCATGGGTGATGAAGGACCGCAAGGACCCGAGGGCGTACAAGGGGCAGTGGGCGAACAGGGCCCTGCGGGCGATCAGGGCGCGGTTGGTGAGCAGGGACCCATTGGAGACCAAGGGCCGCAAGGCGAACAGGGCCCCGTGGGTAATCAAGGACCAGTTGGTCCCGCGGGACCACTGGCGGGCAGCAACACGCAGTTGATTTTTAACGACAATGGCACAGCGGATGGCGCGGGAATTTATTACGACAAAACCACCGGCAATGTTGGCATCGGCATGGCGAATCCCACGAATGCGCTGGCAGTCAACGGCACCATCAAGGCGAAGGGGATCAGCGTGACCCTCGACGGATGGGCCGACTATGTGTTCGCGCCCGGCTATGTGCTGATGCCGATTGCGGAGGTGGAGCGGTATATTGAGCGCAACGGACATCTGCCTGACATGCCCTCGACCCATGAGGCGATGCAAGGGGATGTGGACTTGGGAAGCATGCAGGTTCAGATGCTGCGCAAGATTGAGGAGTTGACGCTGTACATGATCGAGTTGAAGCAGGAAAATGACGCGCTGCGCCAGCGCATGGACATCCCTGCCGGGCGCGAAATGCCGCATGAGGACTAGCAGCCTGTTGAAAAACCGAGCCTCCGTTTCATGTCCCCGGCGGCGGGGCCCCCAGCACCAGAGCACAGCCCGGTGCTGGGCACGGCTCTCGCCCTCCAAAATGCAGGCAATTTCGCCGTGCTTCCACGGGCTGCCGGCTGCGCCCGTGATGCGGAGCCGCGCATGAAACCCACTTTATCAGCGCGCCAATGCCTGGCCCTGTTGATGGCGGGGCTTGGCGTGGCCCCCGCCTCCACCTGGGCGCAAGGTTCGCTTACGAATGCCACATGGGAACTGGCCGATTCCCGCGTGCGCGCGGCCGTGGTGGAGCGGTTGCGGGATGATGCGGAGCGCGCCAAGGCGATTGCGTGGCGGAGCGCCGCGCGGGAGGGCTGGCCGGCGAGGGGCGAATTCGCGGGAATATTTTACGAGTTGCAGGAGATACGATCGGGAAGGCTGTTGATTCTGCGCACGGAAAATGTGAACGCGGCGATCTCGACTGCCGCCAACCTGGTGCGCAACACGGCGCCGTATAACGTCAACGGGGCCGGGCACACGGCGGGGGAGTGGGATGGCGGGGCGCCGCGCACCACGCACCAGGAGTTGACCGGGCGCATCACCGTGAAAGATGGCGCCGCGACGGCGGACCACGCCTCGCATGTCGCGGGCACGATCATCGCGGCGGGGGTGGACGCCGCGGCGCTGGGCATGGCACCGGGTGGGCGTATCGATGCCTACGAATGGACGAGCGATACGTCCGAGATGTTGTCGCGCGGCATGACCACGTCGGGTGAATCCAACAAGCTGACGCTGTCGAATCACTCGTACGGATACGTGAGTGGTTGGGAAACCGGGACGTACTCTGGCAACAGCGGTCCGCACTGGTTTGGGCTATGGGGGAATCTGGAGTCCGACAACTTTGGGCAATACGATAGCACGGCCCAATACTGGGATTATATCTGCGCGGTTGCGCCCTACTATCTGCCGTTCAAATCCGCGGGCAACGATCGCAACGATGCAGCGCCTGGCGTTGGGACTACTTTTTATTATTACAACGGGGGTTGGCAGAGCAAGTCGTACGTGGCTGGGACGGATCCTCCGGGGGACGGCTGGGACAACGGCGGATTCGACTCCATTCCGTTGAATGGCGTTTCCAAGAACATTATGACTGTGGGTGCGGTGGCCGATGCGGTATCCGGGGGTGCGCGTTCGCTGGCCAACGCCACGATCACCGCATTCTCCGGTTGGGGGCCCACCGATGATGGACGTATCAAGCCGGACATCGTGGCCAACGGGGCCAGCCTCTATTCCAGCGTTGGCTCGGGCAATGCGGCCTATGCGAATTTTTCGGGAACGAGCATGTCCACGCCTAACGCCTGCGGGTCGGGGCTGTTGCTGGTCGATTATTATAACGATGTATTTCCTGGCCAATACATGAGCGCCAGCACGCTCAAGGGGTTGATCATTCACACCGCGGACGATCTTGGCAACAGCGGCCCGGATTATACCTTTGGCTGGGGTCTGATGAACACCAAGGCCGCGGCCGATCATATTCATTTTCATCAGGCCAACCCTGGTGCGTTGCGTATTTCCGAGTCTTTCGTGACAGCCGCCACGTCGGTGCGCACCAATATATTCCTGTGGGACGGTGTCAGTCCGATTCGGGCGACGCTGTGCTGGACCGATCCGTATGGCACTGCACAAACCACGCTGGATAATCCGACGCGCAACCTAGTGAACAATCTGGACCTTAGCCTCGTCAACCCGGCGGGCCAGACGAATTTGCCGTATGTGCTTGCGCCGACGAACCCCGCATTGCCTGCCACGACGGGGACCAATGATCTGGACAATGTCGAGCAGGTGTATGTCGCGTCGCCCGGTGTGGTGGGGTTGTACAGCGCGATTGTGCGTTTGCGTGGCGCGCTGACCGGCACCAACCAGACCTACTCGCTCCTGTTGAGCGGGTCGCTGCCGGCGAGCTATACGCTGACCGTGACCGGGACCCCCGCCAATC
>CAMFEP010000066.1 GCA_945949405.1 Kiritimatiellales bacterium | reverse complement strand
AATCGATATACAAGTACACCGGAAACAGAGCGCGCATCGGGCGCTCGCGTGACATCGCGGAACTCACCGGTTGCAGTTTCACCGAGCACTGCGTCGTCCGGAAACGCCAATGCCTTCATGAGCAAGACCAGCGAATACAGCACACCGATACCGATCCCTTCTATAACGCCGCCCCCCACGACGCCCGCCATGGTTAGCAAGGCGCCGACCAATCCCGCGCCGCTAAAGCGCCACATGCGCTTGAATTCGGGGAAGTCGCAGAGGCTCCATGCCGCGGCAATCAAGATGCCACCCAGCGCCGCACTTGGCAGCGAATAGAATAAACTCGTCAAGAACAACATGACACACGCCACCATGCTGGCGGCAACCAACGAGGTCAATTGCGTGCGACTACCCGCAGACTCCGCCGCCGCGGTACGCGAACCGCTGCCACTCACAGGCAATCCTTGTGTGAGGCTGGAAGCAATATTGCCTAGGCCCAATGCCAGCATCTCTTGATTGGCATCGACTCGATAACGATTGCGCGAAGCAAAGCCGCGCGCGGTCGCCACCGAATCGGAAATTGCAACGACCGCAGCAGCAAGGGCCAGCGGCAACAGCGCATTGAAATCCGCAAGCGTAAACAACGGCGCATGCACGCTCGGTAAACCTTGTGGAATAATGCCCACGACTTTCACGCCCAGCGCTTCTAAATTAAAAACGCGTACTGCCAAAATCCCCAACACCAACGCCACAATCTGGCCGGGAATTTTGGGCCACCAGCGACGGCACGCTAAAATAATAGCGACGCTAGACGCGCCAATGGCAAAACTCACCCAATGGATGCTCGATAAATTTCCGCACACCGATAGAAACAACGCAGCCGTTGTCTCACCGCTGCCCGAGACGCCCAGCACTTTGGGCAACTGTCCCACCGCAATCACCACCGCCATGCCATGCATAAAACCAACGATCACCGGCTTAGCCAAAAAATCTGCAACAAATCCCAAGCGCATGAGCGAAGCCGCGATGCAGATAACGCCGATGAGCAACGCCAATAAACCAGCCAAGACCGTCAAGCGCACTGCATCGCCGTTGGCCAGCGGCGCCAAGTTCAAAGCCACCAGCGCCGCCATCGACGCATCAGGACCGATTATCAACTGCTTGGAACTACCGAACAACGCGTAGAAAACCAACGGCAACATGCCCGCATACAATCCTGCCAGCGGCACTCCTGCCAACTCGCCAAACGCAAGTCCCGCCGGAATCATGATCGTGCCGAGCGTCATGCCAGCGGCAAGATCTTTTGGCAGCCACGCGAGTTGGTACTCGCGCAACAGGCGCAGGCCAGGGATCCAACGGTGCAATTTGGTTGAAAAAGTGTCGGCTGCGTTTTTCATATCAGTCTTGGATTAGGTCGTTCGGTCGGAAGACGCGCGCCATTTGGCGCTTCACGATCACTGCGCTGGAATCGTGATTAGCGGTAGTTTATCGCTGCTGCCTGTCTCGGCCAGAGTAAAAAAGAACATCACTGCGGTTAGGGCGCGCTTCGTTTGCCAATCGCTGTCTTCAATCCAGAACCAATAGTCTTGATATCGCACGGCGACAAAGGCATGCGCTGGCTTTTCTTTGCCGCTACGCACCCGCACTGCTTGCTCCGCGGCATCGCCCGCCGCGTGCTCAAAAGCCGGTAGCGCACGGCGTTCGTTCAGGTGTGCCGCAGGGACGTCCACGTAACTGGCAAACGCGCCCATGATTTGCAGCATCGAGCGGCTATTAACAGCCAGCTCCCCTTCCGCACCGGGTACGGGCGAATAGGTCAGCATCAGTTTTTGTTGCTCGGTAGGAAGCTTGAGCAGGCGACGCATTTCTAAAGACTTTTCCAGGATATCCGGCGTGATGCCGTCGCGCCGAAAGAACAACACTGCTGTCTGCCCTTTGGCCTTGTCCTCCTCGACCCGCATACCCACCGCGCCTGCCGCTTGCACATCGCGCAACAATTGCAAAGCGCGAATAAACTCCGCATCGACTTCGCGCACCATACCGCCGGTCGTGGAGCGATTGCGCACACCATTGAGCGATTCAACCGTTAACGCCAAAATAAAATCCGCTGCGTAACCCGTTTGCAGCATAAAGAAAATATTTTTTGGGTCGATGGGCGTAATTAAGCCACGCAAAAATTTCTCGCCCGTCATCGGCACATAGGTAATCGTAGGGCGATCCGTGTAAACGGCTTGACCGCCGAGCGAACCGTAGTTTCCCTGTACTGCATTGTCGCTGGACCCCACGCCATTGACGGTAACGCCGGTCTGTAGCGAGTAACCGGCGACGATCGACGCTACGTCGACAAACACCGGCAGATCCATATACCGCAGCTTGACGATATTGAGTAATGTCTGTTGCTTCCAAGAATCGGCAATCGACGAGCTGTAATCGAAACGATCGACTGCAACACTCTTTGGGCCAACATGCGCGCAACCCGTCGCAACGGTCACGGCAAGAAAAAGTGTCAGCGTTGTTTTGTACAAGACGATTTGCTCACGAAACACCTTCATAATTTTACCTTTGAGTGTAACGATTGTGTACGACGTCGATTCAACGCTGCGTATAAAACCAATACGCCGCAGCGAACAGTCCCGCCACAATGAGCAATAACACCAGCTTCATCACTGCCTTGCCAGTCTTAACGCACGGCTTTTCCTTTTGTCGATGAATGGGGTGCTGTTTTCCTATGAGATGATTTGGCGATAAACACGGTGGCCGTTTTTTGATGTCATAGGCTGGATGAAAAGTGTTTCAACCTCCAGTCGTCGGTGTTTGTCCCCTGTGGGACAGGACGCAAAGCCCTTGGAAATCAGGGTGATTCAGCCAAAAGAGGTCAAGCGATTCGATTCCCTGATGGCTGAGTTTCACTATCTGGGCGAGAGCCGTCCGGTGGGCGACAGCCTGCGGATGGTCGCGCAACAGGGCGACCAATGGCTGGGACTGTTGATGTGGGGTTCCGCAGCGTACCGGCTGAAGGCGCGCGATCTGCACATCGGATGGACACCGACCCAGCGGGCCCAACGGCAGAAGCTAATCGTGCAGAACCGTCGGTTCCTGTTGCTGGGCGAACGTGGCGAGCATCCCAATTTGGCTTCGCGGATTCTGAGGGCGGCGGTGCGTGACCTACCCGACCACTGGTTCGAGCGTTTCGGCTACCAACCGCTGCCCGCCGAGACGTTCACCGACATCGAAGCGTATGCCGGCACTTGCTACGCGGCGGCCGGATGGATGCCCCTGGGCCTGACCCAAGGCTTTTCGCGCCACCGCGCGGATCTCTATATTCCGAATGGTCGCCCGAAGAAGCTGTGGATCCGGGAGTTGGCGCCAAAGGCAACCGAGCGCTTGCGGGGTCCCGAGCTTTCGGACGCCTGCCGAAAAAGGGCTCACAGCGATGCCGATGGTCTTTTGCCGCTCACGATCGGCCAGGTCGAATCGCTGCACGACGCACTCTGCCGGGTCTCGGATCCGCGGGCCGCCAACCGTGGCTTTCATATCGGCGCGGTGCTCACGATTGTGGCGATGGCGGTCTTCAGCGGCCATCGCTCCATGGCGGCCATTGAACGCTTCGGCGGACGACTCCGCCATAACCAACGCGTGGCCCTTGGCTTGCCGCGCTTTCGGGGTGGCGTGTATCGCAAGACCCCAAAATACAAAGTGTTTTACAACCTGCTTTCGAAGCTCGACATCAATGGCTTTGAGCCCCGAATGAAGAAGAAAGAAAATAATCCCTTTGGATCAACGGGGAGGGAAGAAAAGGGAACTTTCAGATCGGCCGAAGAAGATCACTTTCAAAGGGGCGTTCACACCCGGCCGTACAGGCGTCAGAATTTTATGACGATCTCCAGCAGCCATAACCAATTGCGATTTTTCCACTTGTCATTCATGCGAACGCTAAACGGCTGATTTCGAACGCAAAAGGGTCAGATCGCTTCACGTTCTGCCCGCCCGGCGCCACACGGTTGCCTCGGCGATGATGTACTCGTACTTGCGCTCGTGCTCGCGAATGACCAGCGGGAGGTCGAGGCAGCGGCGCAGGCTGAAGGCAGGCTCGAGGAAATCCTTGAGCCCGTCGAGGGTTCGAACCTCCCGGCCGTCGCGGGTGACACCACCAATCCAGTTGGCGCGCGGGGTGTGGATTTGCTTCCAAGTGGAGGGCGTCGTGATCACGAGCGTTCCGCCCGGCCGCACAAGTTTTGGCAGTCGGTCGAGAAATCGACTAGGATTCCGGAGGCGGCAGAGCAGATTCGCCGCCAGCACGACGTCGAATGTCCCCAGGTCCTTCCGCAGATCCTGCGCGTCTCCCTGCTCGAACCGGACGCGGGAGCTATCGATATCCGACGGAACCGCCAGGCGCACCCGACGCTTCAGGTCCCCTTGATCGATCAAGTCTACCTCCACGCCGCCGCTCTTGCGCAGGCGCCGGGCGGCCGCGATGAAGCGCTGCGAGAAATCCAAACCGATGACCTCGCCACAGCAGCGCGCCAGTTCAAAGCTCGACCGGCCGACGGCGCAGCCGACGTCCAAGGCACGCGCATTCTCAGGAATCGCCTGCCGGGCCAGGGTATCGGTGACACAGCGCAACGGAAAGGAGCGCGCCTTCTTCGGAACAAATCCATCCGGCGCTATATCCGCTTCCGTCCCGTAATGAAGCAGGAGGTACTGGGACAAGGCCGCGTCAGACTCGTAGTAAGGCGACTTCACCAGATCAGCTCGCCACCGCGTCTAGGCGGTCCGCGTCGAGCAGTTCCGTGAGATAGTGGGTCGGGCGGTAGTTCTCAATGATGACGCGCGTTCGCCCGTCGATGTGCATGCGCACCTGGTTTGTCGAGACCTCCGGAGTCTTGTGTGGCGCGTAGAGGATGTCGTCGTGCGTCGCGTGGCGCGCGTCCGCGAACCGATCCGGGGTCAGCGGGCCGCCGAGGTGGTCGCTGCGCCCCGTGGCGACATGGAACGTTCCCAGCACCTTCTCGTCCTGAATGTCGCGGCCGGAGACCGGCAGGTCCTGGGTGCCGAGGCCCAGTTCGCCCAGTTCGCCCGTCACCGGATCATTGGCCAGGCGATCATTGTGGTGCGCGACCGTGGCCGGATCACCATTCAGCAGTTCCGCCTTCACGATCCGACCCTGTCGCACGGTCATGAGGCCTAGCGTGCCGTCCTCCTCGTACTTCAGGGGGAACTGGCCTTCGGCGCCGACCGGGACATAGTACACCTCGCCGGCGGGCAGGTTGGCGACGTCCGGTTTTTTCTCACGGCACAGCCCGTGGCTCTTCTGCGCTTCCTGGCCGCCCAAGTGCAATTTGAGGGTGTAGGTCTTGTCGCCGACGCCAAAATCAATCTCGCACCAGTCTGCGCGCGTGAGACCCAGTCGCAGGGACTCCGCATCGCGGCTGACCTCGTCGTAGTCGACCGACAGCCCCGAGTCCAGAATGATCCGGTTCATCCCATGCATAGTTGCTCCGCGAAAACCATACTTCTTCGCGAACGCCGTCAGCGGCGCTGTGGCCGAGTAGGTCGAGATGCAGAGCAGGATGTCGTACGTCGGATAAATTTCTTTTTCGAGGCTGAGCTCGCGGCCCATCGGATCCACGGCGCGATCGGGGAGGTCCAGGTTGCTTCCCCCGGTGATCTGGTAGGCGAACATCTCGCCTCCGTGCAACCCGAGCTCAGCCATGCCGCCGTTCTTCAGGCCAAGGAAGAACACGTCGTGGGCGTAGCGCTGAATCGAATACCGCTCCTGGCTGAGGAAGGACATATTCTTGATCCCGGCGGGATGGTCCAGGTCGATCAGGATGCCAATCCGCTGGTCGCCCTCGGGCGCAAACACGGTCTTGAGCAGGCGGACGAGGCTGAACGGGGGGAATTTAGTCACAGTCATTTACAATCTCCTTTCCTCTATTTCGGGCGGGGGGCGTAAAACTTACAGTCGGCACTCCCCAGGATCGCCCTCCCCATTTGTGCAGTGACGCACGCGGTTTGAATTGCCAAATCGAGGCCTTACAAGCAATTTACGAGGGTAAAAATGCATCGTAACGAAATTATTAAGCAGACGATTCTCTGGGCTGGATCGATTTTCGACTCGGATCATATTTCCACTCCCGTGATGGGCTGTCCACTGACTTCGGGTCCACACCGCGCCCACGCCCGCGCGGAGATCAGCACCAGCATCAAATAATACACCGCCATCCACCACAAGGCCGGTCGTTCGACCGTCATGTTGGCCAGCGGCACGTGCGACAACCACTCGGTAATCATCACGAACACCCGGATCAGCGCCACGCTGGCGTAGTTGAAGATTTCCGCGAGCAGATGCGAGCAGGAACCGATCAGGATCGAGAGGCATCCGCTCAAGACCATCAAAAATGCCAGCGGCACCACCACCAGATTGGCGATGATCGTGATCGGCGTGAAGCGCTGGAAGTAATAGGCCGTCAACGGCAACGAGGCAAACCAAGCCGCCAGCGAAAGCGCCAGCAGCGAGCATAAGGCTCCCGCGAACGCGCGCCCCACCCGCACAAGTGTCGTTTCGGGAACCACCATGAGCGGATCGGGAGCGATCCAGGCGCGCAGCGGCTCCAAAAACAGAGGATACAACCCCACCAGCCCCGCCACCACCACGAAGGACAGCACGAACCCCACATCCACCAGTTGCGTGGGATCCCAGGCCACGATCAGCATCGCCGCCGCCGCCAGCGCGGATGCCCCGTCCGGACGTCGCCCCACCGCCGGGCCGAGAAAGCACAAAATCGCCATGATGCAGGCCCGCACCGCGCTGGCGGCTGCACCTGTGGCAAGCGTGTAGACCACTAACATCGGCGCAAGGAACAGGACCCAACGCCAGCGCGGTATCACCAATACGCGCAGGAGAAACACAAAAATACCCGCGATAATTGCCACGTGTGATCCGGAAATCGCAAAGATATGCAACGTTCCCGTGGTGGCCCCCAGATCGGCGACACGGTCCGACAACCGCTGGCGATAGCCCAACATCAGCGCCTGCTGGATGCCTGCTTCTTCCGGAAATGCTTCGATTCCATCCACGAGATGATCCGCCGCACGAATACGTGCCGTGTAGCACCAAGCACGCAATGCCGACCCATGGCCATCCGTCAGGTAGTGAATCTGCCGATTGTACGCAGAGATCGCGGGGCTGCGCGGCACCAACGCCACCCCCGTTCCGCTCGCGGCGGGCCAGCGAACCTCGCGCAGCAAGAAGCGCTCCCCATAACCCGGGGCTCGCCGGTCCTCGAAAATTTTCCACCAGCCCATCACCGGCACATTGACGTCCACCCACCCGCCGCCCGGCACACGCCATTGCTCGATGCGAAAGGGCACGCGCCATGTAATCAGTCCACGTTGTTGCTCGGGAAGCATGTCCGGATCGCCGATCACGACACCGGTTGCATCGCCCCGGGCACCGATCGAAACACCCGCCGGCGGGTGCGTGCTGATCCCGCGCAAGCCAGGCGACGCTGCCGCCCAGGCCAGCAAAAACAAGGCGGCATTGATCGCCCCCGTACGGACCACCCCTGCCGACGCGCGCTCTGGGTTTCTTCCCCACGCGCGCCAAAGCAACGCTCCAAACGCGCAGATGACACCCGTTAGAAAAATCGTTTTTGGAAACTCAGCGCCATGCAGACCAACCGCAGTGCCCGCCAGAAAAAACGCCGCCAAACCAACCAGCGGTCGGCGCGCGAAGGACGGCAGAGAGTCCTGCATGGAATCGTTACCTACAACCCAGCCAACGCCGTTTTCATTTTCTGCTGCTCGGAGGATGACAGGTCTGGTGAAATGATCGCCAGGCTCATGCGTGGCACGCGTAACACGGCCTGCGCCAGTTTTTGAATGTCGCCGGCGGTCACCCGCTCCAGCTTGGCAATCGTTTCCTCGGGGGGAATGAACCGCCCGCGCGTCAGGACGTTTTCGCCAACCCACATCATCTGCTGGCTGGTGCTTTCCAGCGCCAGCCGCAGTTGCCCGACCACATAGTCCTTGGCCAGGCGCAGCTCGCGCGCCCCCACCGCAGACTCCCGCATGCGGCGAATCTCGCGCACAATCAATTCCAGCGCCTTGGTCTTGCGCTTGCGATCCAAGCCGGCCCCGATGGTCAGTGCGCCACTGTCATGAAACAATTGGATATGCGAATGCACCGAATAAGCCAGCCCGTGTTTTTCGCGTACGATCTGGAACAGCCGTGAACTCATGTTCTCCCCCAGCACGGCGCTCAGGAGTTTAAGCGCATGCCGCCGGTCATCCCTCACGCCAAACAGCCGGATGCCCAACGCCAGGTGTGTCTGCTCAATATCCTTTTGCTGAAACACCGTGCGTTTGGGCGCATGACGCGCATTCACCTTCTTGAATGTAGCGGGCCGTGCCGTCGCGCGCTGCTTGCCCAGCAAGGCTTCCACGCGCGCCACGCAGTCCGCATGCTCCACCTTGCCCGCGAAGGCCACGACGGTATTGGCCGGCACGTAACGCTCCCCCACGAAACGCCGAAAAGTGGCGTGCTTCATCCCCTTCAGCGTTTTCTCCGTGCCGATGATCGGACGCCCCAACGGGTGGGCGGGCCAGAGCTGACCCATGAGAATTTCCCCCACCTGGTGGCGTGGCTGGTCCCGATACATCATGATCTCTTCGATGATCACGCCGCGTTCTTTCTCGATTTCGGCGGGCGCAAAGTCCGAGTTGAGATACATGTCTGCAAGCACATCGAACGCGGGATCGATTTGATTAAAGCCCACGCGCGCGTAGTAGCAGGTGTTTTCCTCGCTCGTGAAGGCATTGAGATATCCCCCGCGCCCCTCGATGGCCTGGGAAATGTCGCGCGCCGACCGTCGTTGCGTGCCCTTGAACAGCAGGTGTTCCGTAAAATGGCTGATGCCACCCAACGCTTCCGGTTCAAAACGCGAGCCCACCCCCACCCAGATGCCAAAGGCCACGCTCTGCACATGGGGCATGGTGGAAGTCACCACGCGCACACCGTTGCGCGTCACCGATTTCTGCACGTTCATCAACATGAATGCCGCTCCTTTATCCGCACGCCTGATGCAATTCCGCCAGCGTTGTGTGCCCCTCGTACAGCGCCTTGCCCACGATGGCTCCCACCATGTTCGGTCGGTCGAGCCCGCGCAGAGCCTTCACATCCATGGCCGTCGACACGCCGCCCGCCGCAATGACCTCGCAGGAAACCGCGGCACACATGGCATCCACCGCCGCCGCATTGACGCCCTTGAGCATGCCGTCGCGCGCCGTGTCTGTATAAATAATGGTACGCACACCCAGATCGGCCATGCGACGCCCAAGCTCGTTGGCGGAAATCCCCGTGGTTTCGACCCACCCGCGCACCTGCACCCGCCCGTTGCGCGCGTCAATCCCCACGGCGATGGCGTCGCTAAATTCCTTGACCAGCCCGGCCAGCATCTCCGGGTCCGTCACCGCCCGCGTCCCGTAAATCAGGCGCTTCACGCCTGCCTCGATCAGACACGCCGCATCCGCGCGATCGCGCAGCCCCCCGCCCACCTGCACAGGGATTGTGACCGCCTTGGTCATCGCGGCAATCAGTTCCGTATGCACCGGCGCGCCCTTGAAGGCCCCATCAAGATCCACCACATGCAAATACTTGGCGCCCTGCTCCTGCCACGCGCGGGCCTGGGCCACCGGATCTTCACCATACACCACGGACTCATTGGCGCGCCCCTGGCGCAGGCGCACACAACGTCCGTCCTTTAAATCGATGGCTGGAAAAATCAGCATGGCCTCAGATGCTGCCCTTGCTGGATGGGATGCCACTTTCCCGCGGGTCCCGTGCGCAGGCCATGCGCAGGGCCCGGGCCAGCCCCTTGAACACCGATTCCCAGGCATGGTGCGCCTCGCTGCCGCGGGTCTGGTCGATGTGTAAATTCATGCGCGCCTGCACAACGAGTGCCTGGAAAAAATCGTCGAACAGGTTCAATTCAAAATCGAGAATACGCTTTTTTTTGCAGACCATCTCCTTGACGTAAAAGGGCCGTCCGCCAAGATCGACCGCCACCGTGCTGCGCGCGTCGTCCATGGGCAGGATCGCCCACCCATAACGTACAATCCCCTTGCGATCGCCCAGCGCCTTGTTCAACGCGTCACCCAGCGTCAGACCAATATCCTCAACGGTGTGGTGATAATCGACCGCCAGGTCGCCCGTGGCAACAACCTGTAAATCGATCAATCCGTGCCGCGACAACAGTTCCAGCATGTGATCCAAAAATGGCAAACCAGTCTTGATCTT
>CAMFEP010000065.1 GCA_945949405.1 Kiritimatiellales bacterium | reverse complement strand
TTGTTATAAGACCCCGCTAATTTTTCGACCAGAAGACGCAAGGAGACACGATGCCGACGATCAATCAGTTAATTCGCAAGGGACGCCATCCGCTGCGGCGCAAGACAAAATCGCCAGCGCTGATGGGGTGCCCACAACGCCGCGGCGTGTGCCTGCTGGTGAAGACGCAGACACCGAAGAAGCCGAACTCGGCCTTGCGGAAGGTGGCACGCGTGCGCCTGACGACGGGTTACGAAGTGACGGCCTACATTCCGGGCGAGGGACACAATTTGCAGGAGCACAGTGTGGTGCTGGTGCGCGGCGGCCGCGTGGCGGACTTGCCGGGCGTGCGGTATCACATCGTCCGTGGCGCGCTGGACAGCCTGGCGGTCGATGGTCGCCGGCGGAGCCGGTCGAAGTATGGGGCGAAGCGGCCTGAGAAGGACGAGAAGAAGGGTTAAGGGATATTTATGTCTAGGCGTCGCAGAGCATCAAAGCGCAAGGTTGGCGCAGACCCGAAGTTTGAGAGCGAACTCGTCGGGCGGCTCATCACCTATGTGATGAAAAGCGGAAAGAAATCCGTGGCGGAAGGCATTGTGTACGGCGCGATCGAGGGCATGCGTGGGAAGATCGAAGAGGATCCACTTTCCGTGCTAGCCAAGGCGATCGACAACGTGAAACCGCGCGTCGAGGTGCGTTCACGGCGTGTCGGCGGCGCCACGTACCAGGTGCCGGTTGAAGTCAACCGGGAGCGGCAGGTTGCGCTGGCGATGCGCTGGTTGATCACGTTCTCCGCGCAGCGCAAGGGTGTGCCCATGCGGCAGGCGCTGGCCCAGGAAGTGATGGATGCCTACAAGAACCAGGGCAACGCGGTGCGCAAGCGCGAAGATACGCACAAAATGGCGCAGGCCAACAAGGCCTTTGCGCATTACGCGTGGTAGTCCGTTGATTTGGGCGATCGAACAAGCGAACGACTAATGGTCACGGTCTTGGAACAGCCGAAAACAGGTCAAGGGTCCGGCGGCGAACCCGCGCCTTCCGTGGTGGAGGATCCCCGTCTATCCCGCGTACGCAACATCGGTGTGGTGGCGCACATTGACGCAGGTAAAACGACGACGACCGAGCGCATGATCTTTTACACGGGCATGATCCACCGCCTGGGTGAAGTCGACGACGGCACGACGGTGACCGACTGGATGATTCAGGAACGCGAGCGGGGGATCACGATTACCAGCGCCGCGATCACGAGCGCGTGGCGCGACCACCAGATCAACATCATCGACACGCCGGGGCATGTGGATTTTACGATTGAGGTCGAGCGCTCGCTGCGCGTTCTTGATGGCGCGATCGGTGTTTTCTGCGGGGTCGGCGGGGTGCAGCCGCAATCCGAAACCGTGTGGCGGCAGGCGGATCGTTACGGCGTGCCGCGCGTGGCGTACATCAACAAACTCGACCGCACGGGCGCTGATTTTGACCGCGTGGTGGGGGAGATTCGGCGTCGACTTGGTTCCAATGCGGTGGCCATCCAACTTCCCATGGGGCGCGAGGATACATTCGCCGGTCTGATCGATCTGGTCACGCTCAAGGCGCTGACCTTTGACGAAGCCAGCAAGGGGCAGAATGTCACCGTGTCCGAGATTCCCGCGGAATTTGCCGTGGCGGCAGAGAAGGCGCGCGCGGAGATGATCGAAAAAGTTGCCGAGTTGGACGAGCAGGTGCTGGAAAGCTATCTGTCGAATCCGGACATTCCCGTGGACGTGCTGCGCGCCGGCATCCGCCGCGCGACGGTGGCGAGCAAGCTGGTGCCCGTGCTTTGCGGGTCATCCCTCAAAAACAAGGGTGTGCAGCCGTTGCTCGACGCGGTGGTTGATTATCTGCCTTCGCCGCTGGACATTGGCGTGGTCACGGGTGTGCATCCGAAGAGTGGTGAAGCGTTGACGCGCCAGGCGGACGAGAAAGAGCCGTTGAGCGCGCTGGCGTTCAAGGTGGCAACCGATCCGTATGTGGGGCGGCTGGTTTTCGTGCGCGTGTACTCGGGCCAGTTGCGAAAAGGAAGCAACGTTTATAATCCACGCACGCGCAAGCGCGCGCGCGTGCCGGGGCTGGTGCGTTTGCAAGCGGACAGCCGCACGGAAATCGACGTACTCACGGCGGGTGAAATCGGAGCCGTCACGGGGTTGCGCGAATTGACAACGGGCGACACGCTCTGCGCGGAGAACACGCCGATCGAACTGATGCGCATCCCATTCCCCGAGCCGGTGATTTTCATGGCGGTCGAACCCAAGTCCCGCGCGGACCGCGACAAGCTCGAAGAAGCGCTGGCGGCGATGTCCGCCGAAGATCCCACCTGCATCATTCGCCGCGATCCCGAGACCGGGCAGACGATCATGAGCGGGATGGGCGAACTACATTTGGAGATCCTCAAGGACCGCATGGTGCGCGAGCACCATGTTCAGGCCAATACCGGAAAACCGATGGTGGCCTATTACGAAACCGTGACGCAATCCGGCGAGGCGCGAAATTCCTTCGATCGTGAAATTGGCGGCAAGCGGCAGTTTGCTACGGTGGCAATACGCGTTTCGCCCCGTGCCCGCACGGCTGGAAACGAGGTTGTGATCGAGACCCGGGATGACAAAATACCCCAGGAATTTCACGATGCGGTGCGCAGCGGGATCGAGGATGCAATTTTAACTGGAATTTTAGCACGGTATCCATTGACGGACGTACAGGTTGTGGTGCATGATGGTCAATTCGAGCAGGATCTGTCGACCGAAGTAGCCTTCAAGACCGCTGCACTGATGGCGCTCCGCGACGCGGTGATGGCGGGCAAACCCGAATTTCTGGAGCCGATTATGGCTTTGGAAATCATCACCCCCGCGGAGTCGATGGGCGACGTGATGGGGGATTTGAACGGGCGGCGGGGGCGGGTGAAGGATATCGAGGCTCGGGGGGAGATGCAGATTATTCGGGCGCGGGCGCCACTGGCCGAGTTGTTCGGCTATGCGACTGCGATCCGGTCACTCTCGCGTGGGCGCGCGAGTTATACATTGGAACCGGAAGCGTTTGATGTGGTGCCCAAGGCCGTACGTGAACTTTTGATGAGCAGGTGATACTCGATGGAACGCCAGTGCATACGAATTCGACTGCAGGCTTACGATCACAGCGTGCTGGATCAAGCCGTGATGGACATCATCGAAACGGCGAAGGGGACGGGGGCCCGCGTGGTGGGGCCGACGCCGTTACCGACGCGGATCGAGCGTTACACGGTGAACCGCAGTCCGCACGCGGACAAGAAGTCGATGGATCAATTTGAAATCCGGACCCACAAGCGGTTGCTGGATATCGTGGAACCCACGGCGAAAACCGTGGATGAGCTGAAGAAATTGAATCTACCCGCCGGGGTGGATATTACGATCAAGATTTGAGTGCAACCATGCAAGGCCTGATTGGAAAAAAGCTGGGGATGACCCAGGTGTACGACGGTAAGGGACGCCGCGTTTCGGTGACGGTCCTAGAAGCGGGGCCCTGCGTGGTCACGCAGTGCAAGACGCCGGAGAAGGACGGCTATGCGGCGGTCCAGATCGGATATGGCGAGCAGAAGGAATCGCGCCTGGCAAAGTCGGCGCTGGGCCATCTGCGCAAGGTGGGGGACAGCGTGAAGGTTTTGCCTGCCGAGGGCAGCAAGGCACCTTCCATCAAAGGGCGGATCCTGCGGGAATTCGCGTTGGATGCCGGTGAAGAAGTCAAGGTTGGTGACACGTTGACGGCGGCGATTTTCGCCGAAGTTTCACATGTGGATATTTCCGGGGTGACGAAGGGGCAGGGTTTTCAAGGTGTCATGAAGCGTCACGACATGGCGGGCGGACCGATGTCGCACGGCAGCACCTCAAAGCGCCGGATTGGCGCGATCGGCATGCGTACCTGGCCGTCGCGTGTGTTGCGTGGGCACCGCATGCCGGGGCACATGGGCAACGTGCATGTGACGACCCAGAATCTGGAAGTGGTGAAGGTGGATGCCGAGCGGAACCTGCTGCTGGTCAACGGCGCGGTGCCGGGACCGACGGGCGCGTTGGTGATCATTTGCCGCGCGCTGAAGAAGAAGGCAGGGAAGGCGAAATGAGCACACTGAAGGTTTACGATACGACGGGCGCGGCGGTTGGGACGCTGAACGTGAACGATGGGTTGCTGGAGACGGAGCGCGGCGCGCAGGCGGTGTTGGACGCGGTCCTTGCCCATCGCGCAGCGGTGCGTGGCGGGAACGCCAACACGAAGATGAAGGGCGAGGTTGCGGGCAGCAACAAGAAGCCCTGGAAGCAGAAGGGCACGGGTCGGGCGCGCGCCGGGCATCGCCAATCGCCGGTGTGGCGTGGCGGCGGCGTGGCATTCGGGCCGCACACGCGGGAATTTGGATTCAAGGTGAACCGCAAGGTCAACCAGCTCGCATTCAGGCGCGCGGTGGGTGATCGCGTGGCGGAAGGCGCACTGAAGGTTATTGAGGCGCTCACGATTTCCGAACGCAAGACCAAGCAATTTGTTGGGGTGATGAAGGCTTTGAGCGTGCAAGCGCCGGTGTTGTTCGTGGTTGACCGACTGGATGGCACGGTGCAGCTGGCGGCGCGCAATCTGCCGGGCGTGGCGCTGGTGCCCGCGCAGGATTTGCAAGTGTATGATGTGGTGCGCTACCCGACGCTGGTCGTCACGCGCGCCGGCATGGCGGTGCTTGAGAAGCGACTGGGCACCGGGATGAAGGGGGCGGCGAAGGCATGAAGCACGCAGCGGGAATCATCCGGAAGATTCAACTGACGGAAAAGGGCACGACGCAGTCGAGCACGTTGCGGAAGTACTTTTTCGAGGTGGCACCGGCGGCCAACAAGGTGGAAATCAAGAAGGCCGTCGAGGATTTGTACAAGGTCAAGGTGGCGCGGGTGAACACGATGCGCTACATGGGCAAGGCGCGACGCGAGCGCACGGCCCAAGCTGGCCACAAGTCCGATTGGAAACGCGCGGTGGTGACTTTGCAAGAGGGGCAGCAGATCGACCAGACGACGTAAGCGAGCGGGAGCGAGCGCAGACATGGGGATCAAGAAATTCAAACCGACAACCGCGGGGCGCCGGCATGCGAGCATGTCGACCTTCGAGGAACTGACGCGCCACACGCCGGAGCGTTCGCTGGTGGAGCACCTGCCACGCCATGCGGGACGCGGGGCAGATGGCAGTATCTCCGTGCGCCACAAGGGCGGCGGGCATCACCGGCGCTTCCGCATCATCGATTTCAAGCGCGACAAGGCGGGCATACCGGCGAAGGTGGCTTCGATCGAATACGATCCGAACCGCTCGGCCAACATCGCGCTGTTGAATTATGTGGACGGCGAGAAGCGCTACATTTTGGCGCCGGTGGGGCTGGCCGTGGGGACGACGCTGGTATCCGGGCCGGAAGCGGAGCCGGTGCTGGGTAATGCGCTGCCGCTGGAGCGCATTCCGCTGGGTCTTTTCGTGCATAACATCGAGCTGGAGCCGGGCCGTGGTGGGAAGCTCGTGCGCAGCGCGGGACTTGGCGCGCAATTGATGTCGCGTGAAGGACAGTTTGCCAACATCCGGTTGCCGTCGGGAGAAATCCGATTGATCGACGTGCGCTGCATGGCGACGGTTGGTCTGGTCGGCAATCCGGATCACGGCAGCATCGCGCTGGGCAAGGCGGGACGCAAGCGCTGGCTGGGCGTCCGGCCCACGGTGCGTGGCGTGGCCATGAACCCGGTTGACCATCCGCATGGCGGCGGCGAAGGCCGCACATCGGGCGGCGGGCATCCGCGGTCGCCGTGGGGCCATCCCGCGAAGGGCGGCAAGACGCGCGGCCGTCGCAATCCATCGAGTCGGTTTATCGTGAAGCGGAGAAAGTAGCCCATGGGACGTTCCATTAAGAAGGGTCCGTATGTTGACGCGAAGCTGCTGATCAAGGTGGAGCGGATGAACCGTTCCGGCGAGAAGCGCCCGATCAAGACGTGGGCGCGTCGCTCGATGATCATCCCCGAATTTGTCGGGCACACGATGGCGATTCACAATGGGAAGCAGCACATCCCGATGTTCATCACCGAAAACATGGTTGGGCACCGCCTGGGCGAGTTTGCCCCGACCCGCATATTCCGCCGCCACGGTGTGGCCACGGATAAAGCGAAAGTCATGAAGTAAACGAGACGCTATTATGGACGTGATTGCAAATGCCCGGTTTCAACGGTTGTCGGCCAACAAGGCCCGGCCGCTGGCGCGCAGCCTGCGGGGGTTGCCGGTGGCGGAGGCCCTGGCGCTGACGCAGTTCAGCAAGATGAAGGCGGCGCAGTATCTGGGCAAGACTTTGAAGTCGGCGATCGCCAACGCGCAGAACAACGCGGATTTGAGTGTGGACACGTTGCGCGTGAAAGAGGCGATCATTGACGAGGGGCCGACGCAGCGGCGTTTCTGGCCGCGGGCGCGAGGCAGCGCGGGGCCGGTGACAAAGCGCACGTGCCATGTGAAGATCGTATTGACGGATGGACAGGCGGGAGCGGTGGGGGCGGCACAGGCGTAGTCGCCACGGGGCGAGCGGGAAGGAGCATTCACTTTGGGTCAAAAAGTAAATCCGATCGGTTTCCGGGTCACGGTGAACAAGAACTGGCGTTCGCGCTGGTTTTGCAACAAGAAGGACTTCGGGAAGACGCTTGTTGAGGACATCGAGATCCGTGAGCGCGTCAAGAAGGCTCTGGAGAACGCGGCGATCTCGGAAATCATGATTGAGCGTTATGCCAACCGCGTGCGTGTGAACATCAGCAGCGCGCGACCGGGCGTGATCATCGGCCGCAAGGGGCAGGATATCGAGCGCATCCGCGGCGAGCTGGCCAAGGTGACGGGCAAGGAAATTTACGTTGAGATTCATGAGGTCAAGAACGCGGACACGAACGCACAGCTGGTTTCCGAAAACATCGCCGTGCAACTGGAGCGGCGCGTGTCCTTCCGCCGGGCGATGAAGCGCGCGATTCGCGTGGCGATGGAAATGGGCGTGGATGGCATCAAGATCCGCGCGAGCGGCCGGCTTGGGCAGGCGGAACTGGCGCGGGTGGAGTGGTACAAGGAAGGCCGCATCCCGTTGCACACGCTGCGCGAAAATATTGAGTACGGCTTTGCCGAGGCGCACACGACGGCGGGGCTGATTGGAATCAAGGTCTGGATTTGCAAAAAGCTGGAAGAGGCCGTGCGCACGGGCCGCGGGGGGAGACGCTAAATGGCCTCGTTGATGCCAAAGCGGGTGAAGTATCGCAAGGTGCAGCGTGGGAGCCGCGCGGGGATTGCGCAGCGCGGCACGACCCTGTCCTTTGGCTCGCATGGGCTGAAGGCGCTGGGGCGGGGTTGGATCAAGAACACCCAGATCGAAGCGTGCCGGGTGGCGATCAACCGCCACATGAAGCGCAAGGGAAAGTTGTGGATCCGGTTGTTTCCGGACAAGCCGGTGAGTCAGAAACCGATTGAAGTGCGCATGGGCAAAGGCAAAGGCAACCCTGAATTCTGGGTGGCCGTGGCCAAGCCGGGCGCGATGATCATGGAAATTGACGGGGTTTCGGATCAGCTCGCACGTGAGTCGCTCCGCCTGGCGGCGGCGAAACTCGGGGTGCCGACGAAGCTGGTGAGCCGTCATGAGCGCTAGGAGCGGGAGCAGGGTATGTTGAAAGCGGCAGGACTGCGCGAGCAGACGGAAGCGGAAATACGGGAGCTGTGCCGGGAAACGTCCCGCCATCTTCTGGAGTTGCGGACGCGCAAGGGTGGCGGCGATGCATCGGAACCGCCCATCCGTATGCGCACTCTGCGGCGCGAGCTGGCGCGCATCAAGACGGTGATGCGGGAAAAGGGGATTCGCGAACATGGCTGATCTGGAGACCAAGGTGGCGGTGGAAGAGACCCAGGCGAGCGGGCGCAAGGAGCGCCGCGGCGTCGTGGTGAGCAAGAGCGGGAACAAGAGCATTGTTGTGCTCGTCGAGGTGCGGCGGCGGCACGCGCGCTACGGCAAGGTTCTCTGGCATTCGAGCAAGTTTCACGTGCACGACGAAAAGAACGCGGCAAAGGTGGGCGACCAGGTGTTGATCACCGAATGCCGACCGATGAGCCGCACCAAGCGCTGGCGCCTGCTGAATGTGACCGTGGCGAGCCAGGGCGGTGAACAAACATGATTGCGGAACAAACAGATCTGGTGGTGGCGGACAACACGGGGGCGAAGCGGGCGCGCTGTTTCCGGATTCTCGGGCACCGCAAGAGTTTTGCTGGAATCGGGGATGTGATCAAGGTGGCGATCAAGGAAGCCCAGCCTGACGGCATGGTCAAGAAGGGGCAGGTTTGCGAGGCCCTGATCGTGCGCACGAAGAGCGCGATCCGGCGCAAGGACGGGTCGTACCTGCGTTTCGACAACAATGCCTGCGTGCTGGTGGACGCAACCCGCAATCCGATCGGGACACGCATTTTCGGACCGGTGGCGCGCGAATTGCGCGACAAGAATTTTATGAAGGTTGTTTCGCTGGCGCCCGAGGTGCTGTAAGGCGCGGGATGGGAGTTGGATCAACGTGAGCATCGCAACAATCAAGAAGAACGACATGGTGATTGCCATGCGCGGCGTCAGTTCCGGTAAAACCGGGAAGGTGCTGCTGGTGGACCAGGTGAAGGGGCGGGCGCTGGTGGAAGGCCTGAACCTCGTCAAAAAGACGGTCAAAAAGAGCCAGGATAATCCGCAGGGCGGGATCAAGGATATCGAAGCGCCGATTGCCGTTTCCAACATCCGGCCCTATTGCCCGGAGTGCAAGCGCGGGGTGCGGGTGCGGCGGCGGATGGATGGAGACAAGCGCGTGAGGGTCTGCGCTGTCAAGGGTTGCAAACACGTATTTGATCGGTAAGAACCATGGCCACGCTGAAAGAACGCTATACCAGTGAAGTGGTGCCGAAGCTCAAGAAAGAGCTGGGCATCGAGAACCCGATGCGCATTCCGCGCGTTCGGAAGGTGATCGTGAACATGGGCATTGGGATTGTGGACAAGGATCAGTTCCAGAACCACGTTACCGAGCTGGCGCGGATTACGGGGCAGAAGCCGCTGGTGACGAAGGCGAAAAAGAGCATTTCCAATTTCAAGCTGCGCGAGGGCATGACGATCGGGGCGAAAGTGACGCTGCGCGGGAAACGGATGTACGATTTCCTGGACCGCTTCATTAACGCAGCGCTGCCGCGTATTCGCGATTTCCGGGGTTTGCCGCCGAACGCATTCGATGCGCAGGGGAATTACACGCTGGGGATCAAGGAGCAGACGATTTTCCCGGAGATCGATCCAAACCATCTCGGTGCGGTGCAGGGCATGAACATCACGATTGTGATGGACAGCCAGAGCCGGGATGAGTCGCGGTTGCTGTTGAAGGGGTTGGGCATTCCCTTCTCCGAGAAATAGATTGTTTAAGGGAGGACGGCATTGGCCAAGATATCGCTAATGGTGAAGGCGACCCGGAAGCCGAAATTTTCGGCGCGCCGGTATAATCGCTGCAAGCGCTGCGGGCGCCGACACGCCTTCATGCGGAAGTTTCAAGTGTGCCGGATTTGTTTCCGGGAACTGGCCGTGACGGCCCAGATTCCGGGCGTGATCCGCGCGAGTTGGTAGGGGCGCGCCCGTGGATATTGAGAGTGAGATGGAGCAAGGATGAGTCAGACAGACCCGATAGCCGATATGCTGTTGCGTATGCGTAATGCGCAAATGGCAATGAAAGACACGGTGGAAATTCCACACTCGCGGATCAAGGGCGAAATCGCCTCGATTTTGCGGCGCGAGGGATACATCCGGGATTTTATCGTGGAAGACGGTGTACCGCCGCGCAAGACGTTGCGGGTGTACCTGAAGTATGCGGCGGATCGCAAGCCGGTGATCCAGGGAATCCGCCGGGACAGTAAATCCGGGTGCCGCCTGTATGTGCGCGCCACGGAAATTCCGCGCGTATTGAGCGGAATGGGCTTGTCGATTTTGAGCACGTCCTCGGGCGTGTTGAGCGACCGGGATGCCCGGAAGCGGCGCGTGGGTGGCGAGTTGATTTGTTCAATCTGGTAAGACGCGGCGGCCATGCGGCCACCGGTGGGAGAGGTTACGATGTCGAGAGTGGGAAAAAGCCCTGTTGCGATTGCCAAGGGCGTGAACGTCACCATTAACGGCGGTGTCGTCCTGGTGAAGGGCGCGCTGGGCGAATTGACGCTGGCGCTGCCCGCGACGATACAGGCGGCGGTGGATGCCGAGCAGGTCAAGGTGTCGGCAACGGAAGACACCCGTGCGGCGCGGTCGGTGCATGGGCTGACGCGCAACCTGATCGTCAACATGATTGAAGGGGTTTCAAAGGGATACGCCAAGGTGCTGCTGATTGAGGGCGTCGGCTTCAAGGCCGCGGTGCAGGGGAAGGACAAGCTCTCGCTTTCCCTGGGATTCGCGTCGCCGGTGCAATTTGCGATCCCGGCCGGAATTTTTCTAAAAGTGGAAGCGGACGTGAAGCTGACCGTTAGTGGCGTGGATAAACAACTCGTGGGGGATACGGCGGCGCGGATTCGCT
>CAMFEP010000064.1 GCA_945949405.1 Kiritimatiellales bacterium | reverse complement strand
CACGGTTGATTATTAAGCATGATCCGTGCCATGGCCATGGCACGGATCATGCTTAATAATCAACCGGCGGGAAGGCAGCGCGCAACGAGGAGCACCTCACGCAGGCAGGCGTAAATAAAAATTGATTCGCACAGGGTTCGATCAACGGGAGACACTGGTCATGTCATTTGTTAATTTTGAAAAAAAGGAGATCAGCTTCAAGGTGGTCTACTATGGCGCCCCGCTCGGCGGCAAGACCACGAACCTCTCTCACCTGCATGAGGTGATGCCGTCCAGCGTGCGCGGCGACCTGACCATGCTCTCCACCCAGCAGGATCGCACGCTTTACTTCGACTTCCTCCCCTTGCAGTCGACCGTGATCAAGGGCTTTATCTCGCGCTTTCAGTTGTACACAGTGCCCGGCCAACCGATCTATGACCGCACCCGCCGCATCGTGCTTACCGGCGCGGATGGCGTGGTCTTCGTCGCCGATTCGCAATGGACCCAGATGACCTCCAACGCCGACAGCCTCGAAAATCTTAAGGCCAACCTGGTCTCACACGGACGCGCCCTCGAGACCACCCCCCACGTCTTCCAGTTGAACAAACGTGACCTGCCGGACGTGGCGCCCGTTTCATATATGGACTTCCTCCTCAACCGCGGGCGGGTGCGCGCCGACTGCATGGAGGCCGTGGCCTCGCGCGGCGATGGCGTTGCCCAGACCTTGAACACGATTTGCAAGCTGGTCCTCGCGCAGTTCATCGAAGAACACAATATGAAGGTTTCCATGGCCGCCCGCGCGGCATCCGCATAAAAAGGGACGCCATTATGATCGGGCTCACCGTCGACATTGAACAAGGACGCGCGCTGACCCGCACGATCACCGATTTGCTCGTGCAGGCGGAAGCCAGCGTCGTGCTGCTGACCGACATTGGCGGCAATATCCTGGCCCAGGCGCCGCAACGCGAAGACCGCGAATTGCTGACAATCGCGGCCCTCGGCGCCGGCGCGTTTTCCGCCACGCGCGAACTGGCCCGTCTCACGGGTGAGACCGGATTCCGCAGCGTGTCGCACGAAGGCGAAAAAACGAGCCTGTTCGTTCACAGCCTTGACGGCGATTTCCTCTTAATCGTGCTTTTTCAACGCACCACCACCCTGGGCCTGGTCAAGCTCTACACCCGCCAGGCGGCCACCAGCCTCGCCACCATGCTGGATGCCCTGCGCCAGCACAGCGGCAGTCCCTCGGCACATGGCCCATTCACCCTGGACGAAACCCACGCGGCGGTATTTGACCTGCCCGCCCCCACCCCCGGGTATGCACCGCAACGGCCGGTCACCGCGACCAGCCCCATGCACGTGCGCTGAATAATCTAAAAACCGCTCTCGCCGTGCGGAGACGAGGCGTTCTCTCTCCGCACGGCCGAGACTCGGTTTCCGAAAGTCACGGCGACGCTTTTGTATCATTGTCGGCTCGTTAAACGTTTTTGTATGTATTTTTTGTCGCCTCTTCCCGCGTATTTGCGCGAATGAATTTTTACAACATATTCATAACCAATAATATACAGCTTAATATCGCCGCGATATTAAGCTTGGCACGCGGATTGCCTATAGAGGTGCCACGGTTTGGAAGCTTGACGATGTAAACCCCAGCAACGCAGGATGCTGGAACCTAACGAAAGGAGCAGTCGAATGAAGGTAGTCAAAACAAGTCAGGTGTTGGGATTGATGGTGGTACTCGCCGGCATGACGGCGGCCAGCGTTCGCGCCGAGGAAGCCGCAGCGGAACCGGCAGCAACAGCCGCGGCAGCGGTGGACGTGGCTTCGGCCTACGTCTTCCGTGGCGAAACGATCAATGACGATGTGAACGTACAGCCCACGCTGTCCGGGTCATTCGGAATGCTGTCGCTCGGCACTTGGGGGAATCTGAACACGGATTCATCCAACTTTGACGAGATCGACTACTTCGCGAGTGTCGCCCTCCCCTTGGGTGAAGAGTTCCCCATCGGGCTGTCGGTTGGATACACGGAATACACCTATCCCACCGCCGTGACGGAACCTGTGGCTGACGAAGCGGTTGTCGGCCTCGAAGCCGATCGCGAAGTCAACGTGATCGCCTCGCACGACTTGGCCGTGAACGACGAAACCACGCTGGGGCTGTCCCTCGCCGGCAACTTCGGTCTCGAAGGGCCCTACCTGGACCAGGGCATCAACGTGACCGCGGATGCCTCGGTGGATTTCGCCGCAACGGATGAAGTCGGCATCAGCGGCGGCGTCACGGTTGGCTCCGAATGGGGCGATAACAAACCGGACGATGGAATCTCGTACGCCCAATTGAATCTCGGCGCCAGCTACGCGATGCTCTACGGCGCGATTCACTACGTCATCGAAACCGATGACGATGTGCTCGTAATCGATGAAGACCTGTGGGGCTCTGTCGGCTTGAGCCTGCCGCTCTAATCCGAAACATTCTCTCCGCCCAAACCCCCAAGGGCGGCGATCCCATCAGGGATCGCCGCCCTTTCTTTTTTGGGGGATAGAGCGGTTTTAAAAAACTGCCGGGGTCCCCATGTAGGGGCTTCGCTTGCGAAGTCCTTGCCTGCCGGCCCAGGCCTCAACCCCGCGCGCAACGCTCGTAATCGAAAAGCTCCAGCGCGTTGCGGAACATCAGCCGCTCCATCAGCTCCGGCACCGCCGCCTCGGCCAGCCAACCCTCCGCCACCAGTTCCGCCAGCGCCTGCGCCAGCCCCTGGCGCGCAATCGCCGCGTGCCCCGGCACCATTTCCACGGGCATGTAGTCGCCGCCGAAGGTCAGCAGCTTGTTGGCGGGTGCCGCCATCAAAAATTCCTTCACGAACCGCACCGCCGCCGTGGGATTGATAATCCAGGCCCAGCAAAGATCCACATAGGCATTGGCGAAATGCTTGGCCAGGGCAATGGCCTCGTCCTGGTACGGATACGTGATGTGCATGATCACAAATGGCGTCTTGGGATGCATCCGCAACAATTCGCTCAGATCGCCCGCGTTGTGACGCAAGCGGTGCAGGGGCATCTTGCCGCGCCCTGCATAATATCCCGTGTGCAGCTTCACGGGCAGCCGGAAGTCCGTGGCCCGGCGCACACAATAATGAAACAGATGATCCTGCATGGCCTTGCATTCGCCGGCATTTAAGGCCTTCTGATCCTGCAAAAACCGATCAAACAAGGGCGATGCCTGCGCCGCCGTAACCTCGGCGTAATCAAGCCCCCGATGATAGGCCCACTGATCTTTCACGGCAATCGCGCGCGGCCCGTATTTTTCAAAACACCAGTCAATGGCCCGGTGCCAGTTTTCCAGGCTTTGTATCTGCATGCCCGTGATCGCGCGCACCTGGGTAGGACGCGGATTGGTCGCCAGCGGCACGATGCTGATGTCCTGGCAAAGCAGATCCGGGTACTGCGTCTCCTGGAAAATCTGCGCCTCGAGCGAATTCACCTGGCAATGATGCAGCCGCGCCACATCCTTGAGGATATGGCGGTAATAGCCGGGACGGATCATCGCCGCGATTTTGTCGCTGACGGCCTCGCAGTTCTCCTCGTTGAGATCGTCAACCCCGTAGAGCGCCCGCAAGGTCATGCGCACGCTTTGCAAGTACCCCGTGTGCCGCGCCCGCGCGTAATACGGCGCCATCGCCCGCCATTTGTCGCGCGGGGCCACCTGCGGATTCTGCAGCGTCTGCAACCCCTCCGGCGGCATGCCCGCCACGACCAGATCGTCGTCGGCGTAATGGCTCAAGAGCACACTGAAATCCCGCGCCGCCTGCCACTGGCGCGCCGGCGCATCCGGCAACAACCGCGTGGCCTCTTCCAGCAAATGCTCGTGCGTATCCACCAACAGCGTGGCGTCCACCAGCTTGCGGATGTCAGCGGCAAGATTCATGCGGAAGATCTAATCCGGGACGGCGCTATAGCGCCGTCAGTCTTTCCGTTTTTGTGCTTTTTGCGGCAATTCCGAATCGGGTATGGCGCTGCCGCGTTAAGAGATTACTTCCCCGGCTGCTTCAACACCGCGGCTCCGCCCAACTCGGCCATGCCCGCGGTTTTAAGGTCCGTCCACAAGGTGCCCTCACCCGTGTGCAGAATGTTAATGCGCATTTTGGGGTTCAACTTCGTGGCAAACTCATTCAACGCGTAGGCCTGCGGATCGCCGAACGCCGTGGCCTTGAGCTGCAACCCCTTGGCCATCTCACCTTGCACCAGCCGGATCGCATCAGCTTCGGCCTTGGACAGAATGCGCATCGTGTCGGCCTGGATGCCCGCGGTCTCCTTGCGGATTTCCGCGACCTGCTTGATGGCCTCGGCCTGGATCGTCGCCATCTGCTTTTCCTGGTCCGCCTTGATTTCGGCCTTCAACTTTTCCGTTTCCTGGCCCACCTGCTCCCCGCGTTGCGCAATCATGCTGATTTCCGTGTTCAGTTCGGCCTGCGTCTTGGCCGTGTTCTGGCGCTCCTTGTTCGTCAGGTCCTGCTCCACGGCAAGACTGGCCTGCTGAATCGGATCCAGAATTTGCTGCGGCACCTCGGCGTGCCGGATCAACGCATTGTGCACAAGGATGTTCTTCTGCCCGAGCGTTTTCGCCAGCGCCTGCGTCAGGTCATTCTGAAACTTCTCGCGCCCCTCGCCCACGATAAAATCCTTGGCGCGGTATTCAGAACCCTTGTTGCGCGTCACGGAACTGATCTGCGGCAGAATGATCTTATCCACCACGGCCGGCAAATCGCCATAGGTGCGGAACAACCAGGCAATCTTGTCCGGCGCCAGTTCGAACTCCACCGTCATATCCAGGCTGATCTGGAAGCCATCGCGCGAGGGAAACTCCACGAATTGCGCGATGCCCAGTGTCGCCATGCTGTCGCCCAGCAGGTAATCCTGCTGCATCTGATCAAGAGATTTACGCTCCAGCTCCTGGGCCGAGGTCGGCTGGTAGGTTCCTTGCGCCACTGCTGGCGCCGGTTGCGACGCGGACCGCCCCGTGAACAAGTCGGCGCTTTTCTTCATGTAATCCATGCGCTTGCTGCGCTGCTCATCCAGCACCTCGGATTGCAACGCCGCAATCGCTGCATTTTGTGGCGCAATGTTGGCCTTGGTAATCACCGCCCCGCCCTGCTTGCCGATCAACGACACCTGATTGACGCCAATCTCCAGCACGTCCACCTGGTACTCGCGCGGGTTCACGTAATAAAGCCCCGGCTGCAAAATCGCACGCCGCACGCCCTTCTGGTTTGGCCCCGCAAATTCGCCCTCCGCCACCTGCTCGCCCGACAGCGAGGTGATCACCCCCGCATACCCCGTGGGAATACTCAACGCCGAGACGATGTCCACCTGATACCCGTAGGGATTGATGCGATAGCGCCCCGGTCCCAACACCCGACGCCAGATACCCTTCTGCCCCTTCTCGGCAAGAAATGCGCCTTCCGCCAGTTTCTGTCCGACCTTGGCCGTCACCACACCCACCTTGCCCGGCGAAATGTTGATCGCTTGGCGGATCGTGTGATCGTAGAAAATGGGATTCAGGAAATGGCGGCCTTCGCCCAACACATCCTCCTGAATGCCCTTCTGTCCCTTCTTCGCCAGAATCTGATCCGGCGCCAGATCGTCACCATTTTTGGCGGTCACGATCGCCATGTAGCCGGGCTCGACATAGAAGCGGCAAAAGCCCCATTGCCAGAACACGTCACCGATGGCCGCCACGATCGCAATCAAAATGGCAAATCGTACAACATGCTTCACTTGGCCACCTCCTTTCCTTCCGGCAGGAAGGGCGCAAAAATGCCTCCCAGCCCTTCCGGCCCATCATCGCTCAACACGCTTTCCACCTGCGGCGCCACATGCTGGTACATCACATACCGCGCATAGTTCATGCCCGATCCGAAGGCCAGCACCTGCTCGCCAATCACCTGCGCCTCCGCCTCGTTGCGCACGCGCACGGCGTCGCGCTTGCCCTCCGCTTCGAGCAGCACGGCTTGCGCCTGGAACTTGGCCGCATCGAGCTGCACCTGGGCCACATCCCGGTCCTTCTCGGCGGCGACGAGTTGCACCGACTGCCCCTGCTCGGCGTTGATCACGGCCTTGATGCGCAAGGTGTCCGATTCCACCTTTTCCCTGTTCTGCACGGCCAGCATTTCCTGCTTCGCCAGCTCGGCCCGGGATTTGGCCTGCTCGATCTGCTGCGTGAACTTGTTCGCGTCCTGCACCGCGATTTCACGATCGCGATTGATGCTGGCAATCTCGTCCGGCGGCGTGATCTTGCGCACCAGCACGGAGCGGATATCCACGCCCCACGGCGTGCATCTTTCCTTCAGGTGCAATTCGAGGCTGCTCTGGAACACCTGCCGGTTTTCTCCCACGATGAAGTCGATCGCCGGGTGCTTGCTGCCCTCGATGCGGCTGAACCCGCGCGCCCGCGGCAAAATTATTTTTTGCAGGATGTCATCCATGTCGCCAATGCGATGGGTCAACAGCGCGGCGTCGCCCCGCTGGATCGCCCACTCGATCGTGCCTTCCACCGTCACCGTGAAGCCGTCCAGCGTCAGGAAGCTGATCTCATCCTTGCCGCTCAACTCGAACCGCTGGCCCTGCAGATTTACTTCAGTGACGCTGACTATGTAGGGATTGAGATAGTACGTGCCCGGGTCGAGCACCGTCGCCACCACGCCCTTGTCACCCTCACCCACCAGAAACGTGTTGGTCTCCCCGCCACCTTCGGGCGCGCTCAGCACATCTTTCCCGATAAGCCGTGTTTGCACGCCCACGGTGCCCGGCTTGACCGAAATCGCATCGAACAATTCCACGTGATACGCGTAGGAATTGATGCGGTAGCGCCCCGGCAACAGAATGTCCGCGAGGATGCCGCGCGAGGTCTTGCTGGCAATGATCTCCCCCGGCGGCAGATCGTCCCCAAATAAACGCGTCTGCACCCCCAGCTTGCCCGCGGGAATGTCCGTGATGTGCCCGATTTCCCAGTCCCACGAGTAGGGGTTTTTGAAAAAGCGCCCTTCGCCGAGCACATCCAGTTGAATGCCCTTCTGTCCTTCCTTCAACGCCAGCACGTCGCCGGGCGGCAAATTCTCGCCCGTTTTGCGCGTCAGAATCGCGATTTCGCCCGCATCGGTCTCGATGCGACACCCGAACCAGATAAAGCCCGGAATGATCGCCAGCAACAAAAACACGGCATACCCCGCCATGCCCTTGATCGTCATGCTGATCCTCCTCCCGCGATCGCCCCCCATGCGCGGCGGAATCGGCGGCGGACGGGTCCAGTTGGGTTCTTTGCTCATGTGTCATCCTCTCTAATTACAGCGTCACAATTCTTTGCGCAGGTGGGAGGGCGGAGCGCCGCGACGCCGCACGAATTGGCATCCAGGCCTTCGCCTGCGTTCTCCAATTTTTCCTCTTTCCCGTTTTGAATTTCGAATTTTCCTATTTTCTCGACTGAAAATATTGCGAAACAGCCCCCACGATCGTCCCCAATGGAATGAATCGCGGGCGCGGAATCAGGCAATACAACCCGGCCGCCAGCGCCCACAACATCCGCTGCCACACCGGCAGCCGCCAATAGGTGGTGAAGGCATACGCCAGCGTCCCGCCCACAAACATGCCGATCATCAGCCCGATCGGCCCGCGCGCCATGAAGTCCACCGCGTCGATCGCCAGTCCCGCCGAAATCGGCCCAAACGCCTCCGCCGCGCGCCTGCCCCGGCTGGGCCCCCGTTGCCCCTCCGGCGGCAAAACTTCCGGCTCCTCGACCCGCACCTGTGATGCCTCTGATGACATGCCCGCCCCTCCCCATAACACGCTCACGGGGATATACCCCAACCACCCAACCGTAACAAGCCAATGCGGCCAGGCATCCGTCAGAAAAAAGTAAGGCCTGCCCCCCCCACCCATCCAGGGAATGGAGTACAGGCCATAGGCGGGAATCCGTGCGCGCGGCCTATAACGTCATCGCCAGCGCCCCCCGCACCCGCGTGCTCGCCGCGCCTTCCAACCCCTCGTCCTCCCCGCTCACCGCAATGTCCCAGGCGAATGACGCCGCCAGCCGGTCGTTCCACGTGGCGCGCAAACTCGGCCCCGCATAAACCGCGTCGCCATCGGAACCGTCCTGCTTCACACCCATCACGCGATCCTCGGCCTTCCGATCGGCGGTCACTTCCGCCCCGGCCGCGATCGAGCCTGCGTCCTCAAGCAGCGCAAACCAGAACAGCCCCGCGCGCCCAATGACTTCATCGCCATACTCGAAATCAAAATCACCCTCGGTCCGCAGCACATATTGCGCCTCCCCCATGCCCATCACCCGCCCGCGCTTCCACAGGCCGCTGACGCCGAAGATGCCGTCCCACGAACCGCTGCCCAGCGCCACGTGGTGTCCGTGCGGATGGGGCGCATGATGGTCTTCCTCCCCGCCCTCGTGTTCATGCTCCTCCGCATGCATCGCCTCCAACGCCGCATCCCGCTCCTCGCGCAGCGGATCGCTATCACCCGTGGGCGCCTCGATGCCGGCAAAGGCATCCACCGTGGCATAGCCAGCCGCGTCCTCGTGCTTCACCGCACGAAACACGGCCAGCAACGTCGCATCGCCAATCCCGGATTCATGCGCCTCGCCATTGTCCAGATTCTTGTCGAGAATCGGCAGCCCCGCCTGCACCGCCCAGCGCCCGTTCACCCAATGGCTCGCCGACACCTGCGTCGCATACCCCGTGAACGTATGACCGCCACCGGGCGGTGCATCATAATCACTGTACTGCTCGAACACACTCACCGTCGTACGCCCGGCCTCCTCGCGCGCAGCCAGCGCCAGATGTGTGGCACACACGTCGCACGCGGAAGCGTCACCAACGGACAACCCGATCCCGACTAAGGCAAAATAAACGAAACGTTTCATCTTGATGACTTTCCAAATTTCCGAATTGCAAATGCACGACAAAGGATCGCCGCACCTCAACGGGAGGGGCGGCCGCCTGGCCGCCCTGCGGCTTCGTACGAAAAGAGAAGGGAATAGTCAGGCCAGGTCACGCGGAGGAGGAATCTCCGGCTCGTCGCAGCGCATGGGAGGTGCCGGAATCGCGCAATTTACCACCCATCCGGCATGTTCCAGGCTAGCCACCACCCGCGCCGGCACCGGTAAATACACCTTCAACGCCGGCGGCGCTGGCGCTCGCATTTGATCGGCGGGAATTTTTTCGATTTCTTTGCGGATCGCGCAGCACAGCTTGCAGGGATGCGCACCATCGAACGTCTTGACCACCGCCTCGCGCAACGGCGCCTCGCGGCTGTAGCCCACCAGCATGCCGCTCCAAGCCACCACCTGCAGCAGCGGCAAATGCAAATGCATCGTGCACAGCAGCGCCAGCGCCAGCAGGAGATGGAAGATGCGGTTCACAATGAAGCCTTCATTTAGGGTATGAGGGGGGCAATGTCAACGGCCCGTGCAAAAACCGCTTTTTTTGACGATTCGATCACTCGCCGCCATGTTATCAATTCTGTTATTCTTCCCCTATGCGCTTCACCAAATTCGCATTCCTCGCGGCGTTACTCCTGCTCGCCGCCACCGCACGCAACACCACCGCCGACCAGACAATCTACGCCGACGCCCTCACCAACGCCTGGGAAGATTGGAGCTGGGCCACCGTATCCCTCACCGCCACCAGCCCGGTCTACAGCGGCACGCACGCCATCCGCGTCACCCCCGGGGCCTGGGAGGCTCTGCGCCTGAATCATGCCGCCATGGACACCACCGGCTACTCCAACCTCATGTTCCGCATCCACGGCGGCGCCACCGGCGGCCAACTGCTCCTCGTCCAAGCCCTGCGCGGCACCACACCCCAAACCGCTGTCAACCTGCCGCCCCTCACGAACACCTGGCAACTCCTCACGCTCAACTTGAGTGCGCTGGCCGTATCCAACGTGAGCGACTTTACCGGCTTCTGGATCCAGGACCGCAGCGGCGCCGCCCAGCCCGCCTTTTTCGTCGATGCCATCGCCCTGCAAGGCGCGCCCCCCACCCCGCCCGCCACCAACGCCCCCGCGCTGATCGTGATCGACGCCGCCCGCGACCGCCATCCCATCGACCCGCGCATCTACGGCGTCGCCTTCGCCTCCACGGGTACCCTCGCCGCGTTGACCGCGCCCCTCAATCGCTCCGGCGGCAATTCGGAAACCCGCTACAACTGGCAGACCAACGCGCACAATCACGCCATGGACTGGTATTTTGAAAGCCTCGCCGATGACTCACCCATCCCCGGCGCCGCCGCCGATGCCTTCGTGGCCGCCACGCGCGCCGCCAACGCGGACGCCATGCTGACCATCCCGATGATCGGCTGGGCACCCACCCTCGGCCCCAACCGCCAGCGCCGTGCGAGCTATTCAATCGCCAAATATGGCGCGCAAACCGCCAACGATTGGGAGTGGTTCGCCGACGCCGGCAACGGCATCCGCACCTCCAACGGACAGCCCATCACCACCAACAACCCCAACGACGCGAACATGCCCGTGGGCGTCGATTTTCAAAGCAACTGGGTCCAGCACCTCGTCGGCGCCTGGGGCACGTCCGCCACCGGTGGCGTGCGCTATTACTGCCTCGATAACGAACACAGCATCTGGCACGAAACGCACCGCGACGTCCACCCCGCCGGCGCCACCATGGAAGAAATCCGCGACCGCATGACCACCTACGCCACCATGGCAAAGTCCATTGATCCCGCCGCGCTCACCGTCGGCCCCGAA
>CAMFEP010000063.1 GCA_945949405.1 Kiritimatiellales bacterium | reverse complement strand
GGAAAGGGCCAGGCGGCGAGGAGAGCGGCGGCTTTTGGGGCGGGGACGGTGAAGAGGAGTTCAAAATCTTCGCCATCGGTGAGGGCGTGTTCTAGGGGGGAGATGTCATTGGTCATTTGCTGCGCGTCATTGGAAATGGGGATTTGGGAAATTTCGAGGGTGGCGCCGCAAGTGCTGGCGGTGGTGAGGTGGCGGAGGTCGGTGGCGAGGCCGTCGCTGATGTCGATCATGGCGGAGGCATAGTCGCGGAGCCACTGGCCTTCGGGGAGGCGGGGGGTGAAGTGCATGTGTTTGCCGAAGCGGCTGCCGCCGAGGGATCCGGTGACGAAGATGGCATCGCCGGGGCGGGCACCAGAGCGCAGGATGGCCTTGTCGCGGGGGACGGTGCCGATGGCGAAGACGTGGAGTTCGAGGAGCGGCGCGGCGGAGGTATCGCCACCGACAATGGTGAGGCCGAAGGCGTGGGCGCGTTCGGCGGCGGCGGCATAGAGTTCATCGAGGGTGGCGAGAGGCAGGTTGGGCGGTGCGACGAGATCGATCAGGGCCCAGCGCGGGGAACCGCCCATGGCGGCGATGTCGCTCAAGGCGCGGCTGATGGCCTTGCGGCCGATGGCGGCGGGGGGATCGGTGGGGAGGAAGTGCCGGGATTCGATTACGGCGTCGGAGGTTAGGAGCAAATCTTCGGCGGCATCGGGGGTGGTGCGGACGACGGCGCAGTCATCGCCGATGCCGGTGATGAGGCCTTCGCCGGTGCGCAGGTGTTTGCGAAGATGGGTGATGATGTTGAGTTCGCCGAGTTGGCTGAGGGTTTGCATGTTAAATTTAGAGGGCACGCGCGAGCGCGGCCCCTACGTTATTGAGAAGACAACAAGGGTTGCAAGTGGTGGTGGAGTTCGGTGGGGAGGTCGCGGTGGCGGTAGCGGTCGAGGCGGTGTTGCTGGCCGCTGATGACGGCGGCGCGGAGGGATTGATCGGTGGCGAGGCGGTGCATCATTTCGGAAACGAGATCGAACTTCTTTTCGTGGAAGAGGATGCCGGCGCCATCCATGGTTTCGGGAACGGCGCCCGCGGCGAAGGCGAGGACGGGGAGGTTGTGGGTCATGGCTTCGAGGATGGGGATGCAAAAACCCTCGTGTTCGCTCATGCACAAAAAGAGATTTGCGCGGGCGTAATAGGCGTTCAACTCGGACTGGGGCACGGAACCGGCGAAATGCACGGTGGATTCCAGGCGCAGTTCGCGCACGCGGGTGCGGAGATAATAATAATAGGGTTCGCAGCCGGCATAAGAGCCGATGTGGACCAGGCGCGATTGCGGGGTGACCCCGCGTTGAAAACAGAAGAAAGCTTCGAGGAGATCCTGGATGCACTTATTCGGGGCGCAGCGGCCCACGAAGAGGATGTTGATGCCGTGGTTGATGAAATATTTCGCGGCGCGGGTGCCGGCGGTGGGTTTGAGGGCATCGAGGTTGAGGACCAGGGGAAGGACCTTGGGATCGTGGTAGCCGGCGGCGGCGAGTTCGCGGGCGTTGAACTGGCTGTCGGCGAGGTTGACCGTGGCGGTGTGGGCCAGCATTTCGAGCTGGCGGCGGCCGCGGGCGAGTTCGGCGGCGGTCTGGCCGTTGATCGCGGTGAAATACTGCGCCGGGGTGATGTTGTGATAGAGGATTGCCTTGCGCACGGGGAGGGTGGCGAAGATTTCATTGGCGAGCGATCCGATGGAAAGGTGCAGGAGGACGATGTCGTCCGGGCGGGCGGTGGCGGGGTAGGCGCTGACATCGCGGGCGTCGCGGCGCAACTCGGGCAGGGTGCTGCGCGGGTCGCAGAAAATTTCCGACGCAAAGCCCCAGGCGCGGAAGACATCGCGCAACAGGCGGGCTTCATTGCTGATGGCGTCCCCGTTGGCGTAGCCCGCGACGAACTGGTGGATGGCGGCTGGCATGTAGAATCAGGGCGCCGGGGTGCGGGCTTGGGTGGCGGTGTCGGGCAGGAGGGCATTCAGATCGACGCCGTTGGCCTGGAGTTTTTCGGCCACGGCGCCGTTTTGCGAATCGAGCAGGTAGCTTTCCTTCCAGTACTTCAAGGCCAGGGCGCGGTTACCGAGGGCGCTCCAGGTGTCGCCGAGATGCTCGGTGATGGTGGGGTCATCGGGGACCAGGTTGCTGGCGGATTGAATCGCCTTGAGGGCGTTCTGGTACTGGCCCAAGCGGAAATAAATCCAGCCGAGGGTATCAAGGTAGGCGCCATTATGCGGATCCAATTTCAAGGCCTGGCTGGCGTAGAGGAAGGCGTCCTCCAAGCGCTGTCCGCGATCGGCCCACATATAAGCCAGGTAGTTGAGGACTTCGTGGGAATCGGGGTGGCGATTGAGGCCTTCCATGAAAACTTGTTCGGCGCGGGCGAAGTCCCCGCAGCGCTCGTAGGCGGCACCATAATACAGGTAGAAGGTGGACGGCACATCCAGCGCGGGCTGGCGTTTAAGAATGTCGGCAACGAGCGAGTAGGCGGGGATAGCTTCGGTGAAGCGGCTTTGGCTGCTCAGGATCTGGCCCTTGGCGAGGGGGATCAACATTTCATCGGGCAAGGCGGTGTGGGCGGTGTCCAGAATGTCGAGGGCTTGGGCGGGGCTTTTATCGAAGGCGATCAAGGCCAGTTTCACATAGGCCTGGGGGACGGGCGGTTTTTCGGCGACGGCCCACGCATAGCATTGGCGGGCTTGTGATTCGAGGTTGAGGCTTTCGAACATCTGCCCGATGAGATAGTACACCTGGCCGCGCTGGCTGGCGGTGTGCTGGACCACGAAGTGGAAGCATGGCAGGGCGCGCCGGGGTTCGCCTGATTCAATGAATTTGAGGCCGCGGTTATAGGCGAGGGCGCGGATGTCGTTGAGTTCGCCGCCAAGATGCAGGGCCATTTCGAGCGCGTCGATGGCGGCGTCGTCCCGCCCCACATCGAACTCCAGGTTGGCGATGGTGACGTGCACGGCGACGCGATCGGGTTCCAGCCGGGCCGCGAGGCGGAAATTGCGGATGGCATTCTTGAGATCGCCGACGAACTGATACGCGGTGGCGAGGTCCACGCGGGCGAGCCAGGAATCGGGAAGTTCGCGGCAGGAGCGTTCGAGCAGTGCGATTGCTTTTTCGGGTTGCTGGTTGAGGAGGTAGCCGGTGGCGGCCTTGGCGTAGAGGCGATGGTGACCGGCGTCGAGATTGGCGGCGGTGGCATAATGCTCGAGGGCGCGCGGGGTGAGGGTGCCGTCGAGGTCCTCGAAGATGAGGCCCTGGGTGTAGTGGGCAATCGCGTCGACCTGGATGAGGTCGGCGGGGGTCAGAGCGGGTGGGCTGGCGGAATGGGAGCCGTCAAGCGAGGAGCAGCCGGTGATGAGGAGGCAACTGACAAGCACAGCCGTTCCCCATAGCGCGCTGGCGCATGCCGGTGGAATGTGCCTGCTCATGGTTTTGCAATTGCCTTTCGGCCGGGGCGAGCCCGTTTGAATTGCACGTTCGGAGAACAGGGCGGCCAGGCGGCCGCCCCTCCCGGCGTACAATCAATCATGCCACATTACTTCTTGTGGCGATTGGCGCGCATGCGCTTGCGAAGCTTGTGCTTGGACATCTTCTTGCGGCGCTTTTTCTTGATCGAACCCACTTGAGGCCTCCATCTCTATCTTTATCGGACTATCAGAACACGAACGGCTCGGCGGCGCCTCGCCCTCCAAGCGAAACAACGCCACCGTCTATCAGAGTACGACCTTGTTCAACGGCAACTCGATGATACCTTCCGCCCCGGCTTTCTTCAATTCCGGAATAATTTCGCGGACGACGGATTCCTGCACGACGGTTTCGATGGCGATCCAGCCCTCGGTATCGAGTTTGCTGACGGTGGGGGCGTGGAGGGAAGGCAGGATTTTGGTGAGGGCGGGGACATCCTTGGCGCGGGCGTTCAGCTTGATCAGCACGCGGCTGACGGCGGCGAGGGCGCCTTGCAGGAGCAGGGAGAGTTGTTCGATCTTGGTGCGTTTCCAGGGATTTTCCCAGGCCTTCTTGTTGGCGATCAGGCGGGTCGTGGACTCCAGGACGGTGTCCAGGATGCGCAATTTATTGGCGCGCAGGGAAGAGCCGGTTTCGGTGAGTTCCACGATGGCATCCACGAGTTCGGGGGCCTTGACCTCGGTGGCGCCCCAGGAAAATTCCACTTCCGCGGTGACGCCTTTCTGGGCGAGGTAGCGCTTGGTGAGGCCGACGGCCTCGGTGGCAATGCGCTTGCCCTGCAGGTCGGCGGGGGTTTTCATGGACGAATCCTCGGGGACGGCGACGACCCAGCGCACGGGGCGCAGGCCCTGCTTGGCATAGATCAGTTCGGCGACCTGGACGACATCCGAGTTATTTTCCACGATCCAATCGTAGCCGGTGATGCCGGCGTCGAGCATGCCGAGTTCGACATAGCGGCTGATTTCCTGGGCGCGGATGAGGCGTCCGTCGAGTTCGGGATCATTGATGGAAGGAATATAGGAACGCGAGCCGACGCGGACCACAAAGCCCGCCTTGCCCATCATGTCGAAGGTGGCGTCCTGGAGGCTGCCCTTGGGGAGACCGAGTACGAGTTTATTCATGCTTGTCCGCTTTCATTGGGGAGGCGGCATGCTAGAGGATTGGGGAAGGGGGTACAATTGAAAATTGCCGATTTGCGATTGCCGATTGAAGATTGGGGGGAGGGGAGGTGGGAGAGGGTTCAGGTTTCAGGGTTCAGGATATAGTCGAATTACGAGAAAGACGCGGGGGCGGCGTGGCGGCGGCGGAGGGCGGCATGGAGGCGGGTGATGGGGAGGTTGGGGGCGGCGCATTTGGCGCGGGCGGAAAGTGCGGCGGCGGTGCCGGCGGCTTCGCCGAGGGCCATGGCGGTGGCGGTGACGCGGGCGGAGCTGGCGGCCCGCTGGGTGGCGGAGAGACAGCGGCCGGCGACGAGGAGGTTGTCGAGGCGCTTGGGAAGGAGGGCGCGGTAAGGGATGTCATAGGGGCCGGGGTAGACGGGCGGTTCCTTGGCGGCCGCGCCGGCGGTGGCCTTGTTGGAATGCATATCGAGATACCAGGCGCCGGTGGCGATGGCGTCATCGAAGTGTCGTTGCGCGAGGATGTCGGCGGCGGTGAGGACATAGCGACCGACGATGCGGCGGGTTTCGCGCACACCGATATAAGGGCCGCTGGTGATGAAATAGGAATGTTTGAAGGCGGGAATGCGTTTTTGCCAGCGGTCGAACATGGCGAGGGCATCGGCGCGTCCCTGGATTTCGGCGCGCGTGAGATCGGCGGCGTCGGCGGCATTGCCGGGGACGCGCACGGCGTGGACATAGGCTTCGTTTGGCGCGAAGCAGAAAGAAAAACCGGGTCCGTAGAAGACGCGCAAGGCGCCTTCGCGGAGGGCGCGGCGGCATTCGCGGCGCGCGGCGAGTTCGGAGGCCTTGGTCCAGTTGCGCACGTTGCCGATGCGGAAATGCAGGGTCATGGGTTGCACGGGCGGAGTGAGTTCCGTGCGGGCGCCGGCGAAGTGGGCGATGTCGGCGTCGCCGGTGGCATCGACGACGTGATGGGGGCGGATGGCGGTGAGGCCGTCCTTGTTGGCGATGAGCACATGGCGGATGTGTCCGTGCTGCACGGAGGCTTCGCAGGCGGTGGTGTGGTAGAGGATGCGCACGCGCGCGGCGAGGAGTTCGCGGTCGAGGAGGGCTTTCAAGCGCTCGATGTTGCGGATGTAGGCGGTTTTGTGGGGCCAGTAGACGCAGGCGGGGTCGAAGTCGTAGATGGTTTTGGCATTGGGGGGGCAGAGGCCGAGTTTGGTGGCGAGTTCGCGCGGGATGCCGGTGGTGATGAGTTTGCCGGAGACGGAGTCGGCGATGCCGTCGAGGAAGGGCAGGCCGACGCAGGTCATGATGCCGCCGGCGAAGGGGGCGCGTTCGACGAGGATGGTGGAGGCGCCCTGGCGGGCGGCGGCGAGGGCGGCGGCGATGCCGGCGCAACCGGCGCCGCAGACGAGGACGTCACAGCGGAGGGTTTTGGCGGTTGGGATGCGGATGTTCATGGTGCTGGTGGTGGGGATCGCGTCACTCAAGGCGGTATGCGTTTGGTGCGGATTTTTTTGGCGAATTTACCCCGCCCAGGCGCGTTTCCGAGACGGCGCATACGAGGGTATTGCGCCGCCTCTGAAACGCACCCGCTCGGGGCAAATTGGCCACAAAAATTCGCATCCCGTCCCGCCGTCGCGGCGGGCGGGCAGCCAAACGCGCACCGCGGTTGCCATCGCGCATCGCGGACTTGCGCGATTTCGGAGTGGGAGGAAATTAACATCAGTAGCGGAGTTTTTTTTCGGCTTCGGGGCCGGCTTCTTCGACGCTGATGTGCTGGCGGATGAGGCGGCCGAAGGGCTGGGTGGGGATGGTGCCGGTGGGGTTGTGTTTAAAGGTGTCGGTGCCGCGGCACATGTATTGGCGAAAATGGGGGTTCACGGACAGGTCGCATTTCACGTTGGTGCCGGAATAGCGCATGGTCAGGCCGACGCGGCGGCGGGCGGAAAGATTGGCGCCGGAGCCGTGGACGATGCGGTCATCGTGGAGAGAAATTTCGCCGGCCTTGAGTTCGAGGGATACGGCGGTGTCCTCGCGGAACTGGCCGTTTTCCAATTCGAGGGTGAGGACCGAGTCGGTCTGGGTTGAGCGGCGGTGCTTCATCAGGCCGGCGAGGTGGGAGCGGGGGATGACCTTCATCGCGGCGTTGCCGGCGTCGCTGTCGAGAAACGCGAGCCAGACGGTGACGGTGTTGTGGGGGGCGAGGGGCCAGTAATAGGCGTCCTGGTGCCAGCCGACGATATCTTTGGTGTTAGGTTCCTTGATAAAAAAGTTTGAGGCCCAGAGGTAGAAATCGGGGCCGATGATGGATTCGACGATATCTAGAATCCGGGGGCGCATGCAAATGTCGAAGAGCCAGCGGCTGGTCTCGTGCCACTCGCGGATTTCCTTGGCGTCCTCGCCGGGCTTAAGGAGTTGCATGAGAGAGGCGAGGTCGCGGTTAAGTTGGGGGATTTCGGCGGGGGAGACGATGGGGGGGAGGCCGAGGAGGTAGCCTTCCTCGCGGTAGTGGCGGACTTGGGCGGGAGTGAGGTGGTGTGCGGTGCTCATGGGGGCATTCAAGCGGCTAGCGTGCGCGGGTGCAATAGTTGTTTTGGGGCTGATGGAGGCGGACAAGCAGGGAATGCGGTGTGCGTTTGCCATCGGACGCCATAGCGCCGAAGCGGCGCTATGGCGGGTGGGTGAGGACGGAGCGGATTCGGAGGGAATTTTAGAATTACAAAAGATGCTTTTTTAGGAAGGAGGAGAAACCTTCCATGCCGCCGAGGGGTTCGGAGGGGCGGGGGGTGCAGAGGCTGGTGTGGCGTTCGTTGGGGACGAGGAGGCATTCGACGGGGATGTTGGCGCGCTGGAGGGCGTCGTGCAGGAGGGTGCTTTGGTTGGGTGGGACGACGGTGTCGGCCGTGCCGTGGGTGAGGCGGAAAGGCGGGGCGTCAGGGTTGATGTGGGAGATGGGCGATGCGTCGGATGCGGTGGCCGAGGGGCCGAGGAGGGCGTTGACCTCGGGGGCATATTGGGGGCAATCGCGGAGCCATTGGGCCACGTCGAACACGCCGCAGACGGGATGCAGGCAGCGGATGCGGTAGGCGGGATTTTTGAGCGGGAGGCGGGTGGCGAGCAGGCCGACTTGGGCGACGAGGTGACCGCCGGCGGACCAACCGAGGAGGGCGAGGCGCATGGGGTCGCCGCCGAAGTCGCGGGCGTTAGCACCGACCCAATCGAGCACGGCGAGGATGTCATCCTGCTGGGCGGGGTGGGGATCGGTGGTGGTGAGGCGGTAATTGGGCATGACGGAGGCGATGCCGAGGGGCAAGAGCATGCGTGCGTGATGATGGGCCGCGGCATTGGAGCCTTCGCGCCAGCCGCCGCCGTGGATGATGACCACGACGGGGAAGGGGCCGGGGCCGTCGGGGGTGAGGACGTCGAGGGTGTTGCGCTGCGCTGCGCTTGCCCCCTCACCCCGGCCCTCTCCCCGCCACGGCGGGCAAGCCTCAAGGGGAGAGGGAGTTGGGAGGAGGGGAGATACGGGGATACGGTAGGTGGCGGTGAAGGGGTTCATGGGAAATGCGGGCGTCGCAAGCGACGCCCCTACGAGCATCACATCACTTTGCCAGGACGCAGGCGAAGATGAGGGGGGCGACGATGGTGGCGTCGGATTCGACGATAAAGCGGGGGGTGTCGGCGGCGAGTTTTTCCCAGGTGATTTTTTCATTGGGGACGGCGCCGGAGTAGGAGCCGTAGCTCGTGGTGGAATCGCTGATCTGGCAGAAGTAGCCCCAGAGCGGGATGTCGTGGCGTTGGAGATCCTGGCGCATCATGGGCACGACGCAGATGGGGAAGTCGCCGGCGATGCCGCCGCCGATCTGGAAGAAGCCGATTTTCTTGCGCTTCGTGCGGGCTTCGTACCACTTGGTGAGTTCGAGCATGTATTCGATGCCCGAGCGCACGGTGTGGACGTTTTTGATTTCACCGGTGATGCAATGCGAGGCGTAGATGTTGCCGCAGGTGGAGTCTTCCCAGCCGGGCACGAAGATGGGGATGTTCTTTTCGGCGGCGGCGACCATCCAGCTGTTTTTGGGATCGATCTGATAATGTTTTTTCAACACGCCGCTGCGCAGGATGCGGTAGAGGAACTCGTGGGGGAAATAGTGTTCGCCCTTGCGATCGGCATCCTTCCAGGCGCCGAGCAGTGCGCCTTCGATGCGGCGGATGGCTTCCTCCTCGGGGATGCAGGTATCGGTGACGCGGTTCAGGTGGCGTTTGAGGAGTTTGACCTCGTCCTTGGGGGTGAGCTGGCGGTAGTGCGGGACGCGGACGTAGTGGTCGTGGGCGACGAGGTTGTAGATATCCTCCTCGAGGTTCGCGCCGGTGCAGCTCACGGCGTGGATCTTACCGCGGCGGATCATTTCGGCGAGGGAGAGCCCCAATTCCGCGGTGCTCATGGCGCCGGCCATGGCGAGGAGCATTTGGTTGCCGTCTTTGATAAAGGTGCGATAGGCGTCGGCGGCATCGACGAGGGCGGCGGAGTTGAAATGGCGGTAGTGGTGTTTGACGAAGGCGCGGATGGTGTTGTTGCTGTCTTTCATGGGGGGCACTGTAGGGCGTTTTGTAAAAGACGTCAAAAGGGGATTAAGGAAAAGGCGAATTCGGAAAACCACGAAGACACAAAGAGCACCAAGCAGACACGAAGGCGGCATTTTGAGCGATCGGCTTGTAGAGCCGACGGTACAACACTTTCGGGCGCTTGACACAAGCGCCCCTACAACGGGAACATTCCGGCCATGTCAGTCAAGTTACCAACGGGGGTGATCAGCGATCCGGCATATCTGGAGCATCATCCGCAGGAATGGCATCCGGAATGTCAGGCGCGGTTGACGGCGGTGCTCGCGGGGATTGGGCGGGCGGTGCCGGAAGCGGCGCTGTTGCGGCTTGCGCCGCGCGCGGCGACGCTGGAGGAGATTTTCCGGTGCCACGCGCCGCATTACGTGGAACTCGTGCGCCAGGAGGTGGCGGCGGGATTTGCAAGTTTGAGCACGGGGGACACCTATGTAAGCCGGCGGTCGTATGATGTGGCGCTGTTGGCGGCGGGCGGGGCGATCACGGCGGTGGACGCGGTGTGCGCGGGGCGGGTGCGCAATGCGTTTTGCGCGGTGCGGCCGCCGGGGCATCATGCGTCGCAGGCGAGCGGCACGGGTTTTTGTATTTTCAATAATGTGGCGGTGGCGGCGCGGCACGCGCAGGCGCGGCATGGGATCGGGCGCGTACTGATCGTGGATTGGGATGTGCATCACGGCAACGGGACGCAGGATATTTTTTTTGACGATCCGTCCGTGTTCTTTTTCAGCAGCCACGAATGGCCGCTGTATCCTGGCACGGGGTCGCCGGCGGAAATTGGCGAGGGGGCGGGCAAGGGTGCGACATTGAATTGCACGTTTCCGGCGGGCACGGGCGGGGCCGCGGTGATCGGGGCTTATACAAACGTGTTGGTGCCGGCGATGGAGGACTTCAAGCCGGAGTTTGTGTTCATTTCGGCGGGGTTTGATGCGCGCAAGGATGAGCCGATCAGCAATCTGCAACTTGCGGATGCGGATTTCGGGAGGCTCACGCGGATCGTGATGGAGATTGCCGACCGGCATGCGGGGGGGCGGGTGGTGTCGGTGCTTGAGGGCGGGTATGGGCTGGAGGGCCTGGCGTTGGCGGCGGGGGCGCATGTGCGACAATTGACGATTGCAGATTGATGATTGCAGATTGAAAATATCGGATTGGGAACACGATGCGGGTGACATTTTTGGGGACGGGGACGTCGGTGGGGGTGCCGGTGATCGGGTGCGACTGTGCGGTGTGCAGGTCGACGGATCCACGGAACAAGCGCCGGCGGACGAGTTTTTTTGTCGAAGCGGCGGGGCAGCATGTGCTGGTGGACACGCCGCCGGATTTTCGTGAGCAGGCGCTGGCCTACCGGCTGCCGCGCATTGATGCGGTGTGCTTCACGCACGCGCATGCCGATCATATATTTGGTTTTGACGACATCCGGCGTTACAACACCATGCAGGGCGGGATCATTCCGGCATACGGGTCCGCCAGCACGCTGCGGGATTTGCAGCGGGTTTTCAATTACATCGGCGGGGAGCCGGAGGCGGGGACGTACCGTCCGCAAATTTCGTTTGAGACGACGCCGGCGCATTTTGCATTCGGTGAGTTGGCGGTGGAGCCCGTATTGGTGGAGCACGGGAACAAGCCGACGCAGGGGTATTTGTTCCGGCATGACGGGCGCAGCGTGGCGTATGTGCCCGACTGCCACGGCATGGCGGAGCGCACGGTGGCGCAACTGGCGGGGATCGACGTGATG
>CAMFEP010000062.1 GCA_945949405.1 Kiritimatiellales bacterium | reverse complement strand
CGCCTCCTGAAAACGTTCGGGTGGGGTGCAGATGCCGTTCCAGATTCGCACCAAACGCACACCGCATTCCCGGCAGCACGCCCGCGATGCATTCCAATTGACCGCCCCCAAAGCACCCCCATGCAAGAACGCTATAATTTCAACGAGATCGAACGCCGCTGGCAGGCCTACTGGACCACCCGCGGCCTCTTCAACGCCGACACGTCCCGTACGCAAAAAAAATATTACTGCCTCACCATGTTCCCCTATCCCTCCGGCACCATGCATGTCGGCCACGGGCGCAATTACATCATCGGCGACGTCATCGTCCGCTATAAAAAAATGCGCGGCTTCGATGTCCTCTCGCCCATGGGCTGGGACGCCTTCGGCCTGCCCGCCGAAAACGCCGCCAAAATCAACGGCACCCACCCCCGCCTCTACACCCTCGGCAACATCGCGCGCATGAAGCAGCAGCTCAACTCCTGGGGCGTCGTCTACGACTGGTCCCGCGAAATCGCCACCTGCCACCCCGATTATTACAAGTGGACCCAGTGGATCTTTCTGAAACTCTTCGAGCGCGGCCTCGCCTATCAGAAAAATGCGCCGGTCAATTGGTGCGAGCTCTGCACCACCCTCGCCAATGAGGAAGTCCTCCCCGACGGCACCTGCGAACGCTGCGGCCGCCCCGTGACGAAGAAGGACCTCACCCAGTGGTTCTTCAAAATCACCGCGTACGCCCAGCCCCTCCTCGATGACCTCGCCCTCCTGGACAAATGGCCCGAGCGCGTGCGCAGCATGCAGGCCAACTGGATCGGCCGCTCGGAGGGCGCCAAAATCGCCTTCTCCGTCGCCGAAACCGGCGATCCCTGCCCCGTCTTCACCACCCGCCCCGACACGCTGTATGGCGTGACCTTCATGGCCCTCGCCCCCGAGCATCCCCTCGTGCGCAAACTTTCCCAGGGCACGCAGCACGCGGCCACCATCAAGGCCTTCGTCGACCGCCAGCTCATGGTCTCCGCCGCCGTGCGCGCCGATGCCGCCACCGCCAAGGAGGGCGTCTTCCTCGGCTACCACGTGAAGAATCCCTTCAACGGCGACCGCGTCCCCCTCTGGGTCACGAATTACGTGCTCATGGACTATGGCACCGGCGCCGTCATGGCCGTCCCCGCCCACGACCAGCGCGACTTCGAGTTCGCCCGCAAATACAATCTCCCCGTCAAGGTCGTCATTCAGAATCCCGAATGCAAAATCTCCCCCGATACCATGGACGCCGCCTACGTCGATGACGGCCTCATGATCAACTCCGGTCCCTTCGATGGCCGCACGAACAGCGCCGCCATGCGCGACATCGTCTCCCACGCCCACGAAAATAACTTCGGCGAATCCACCGTGAGCTACCGCATCCGCGACTGGCTCATCAGCCGCCAGCGCTACTGGGGCGCCCCTATCCCCATCGTCCACTGCGACGCCTGCGGCCCCGTCGCCGTCCCCGAAGCGCAACTGCCCGTGCTGCTCCCCGACGATGTCGATTTCCGCGCGGAACGCGGCAACCCGCTCGACCGCCACGATGCCTTCAAACACACCACCTGCCCCACGTGTGGCAAACCCGCGCGCCGCGAAACGGATACCCTCGCCCAATGGCTCTGCTCTTGCTGGTATTTCCTGCGCTACGTCAACCCGCGCCTGGAAACCGCCGCCTTCAATAAGTCCGACGTGGACAAGTGGCTCCCCGTGGACCAGTACATCGGCGGCATCGAACACGCCGTCCTGCACCTGCTCTATTCGCGCTTTATCGTCAAGGTCCTCCACGACGCCGGCCACTGCGCCTTCCGCGAACCCTTCGGCGCCCTCTTCACGCAGGGCATGATCTGCAAGCGCAGCGAGAAGGACGGCCAGCTCTACAAGATGTCAAAGTCCAAGGGCAACGTCGTCAGCCCCGACGAACTAGTAACCGAATTTGGCGCGGATACCCTGCGCCTCTACACCCTCTTCATCGGCCCGCCGGAAAAAGACGCCGAATGGAACGATGCCGGCGTCGAAGGCGCCTTCCGCTTCCTGCGCCGCCTCTGGAAATGCGTCCACGACCACCACGACGCCCTGGAAAGCGTCCGGAATCTGCCCCCCCCGGGAGGGGCGAGCTCCGCGAGCCCGCTAAATCCGTCCGCCATGGCCGAAGCGGACCGTGACCTCTATCGCAAGACTCACGAGGCCATCGACCGCATCACCCGCGACCTCGAAGGCGATTTCCACTTCAACACGGCCATCGCCCAGATCATGGAACTCTCGAACGCCCTCTGTGCCTTCGAGGTTTCCGCCGCCAGCCCGGCGCCAACCCGCGCCGCTTTCCGCCACGCCGTGGAATCAATCGTGCTGCTGCTCTGCCCCTTCGCGCCGCATGTCGCCGAGGAACTCTGGGAAGCCCTGGGCCACAAGCCCAGCGTGTTTGATGCCGGCTGGCCGCAATTCAACCCGCGCGCCCTCGTGCGCAGCGAAATCGAGATCGTCGTGCAGATCAACGGCAAGGTCCGTGACCGCCTCACGATTCCCGTCGGGCTGGACGCAAAAGCCCTCGAAGCCCTCGCCCTCGCCTCGCCCGTCGTCCAGCGCCACATCGAAGGCCGTCAGGTCCGCAAGGTCATCGTCGTGCCAGACAAGCTCCTCAACATCGCCGTCTCGTGAACGCACCCACGCCAACGCCCGAAAATCGCCCCGGCTACCGCGCCGCCCTGCGCGCCCTCTCCCGCTCCTGGCTCGAACTCACCAACGAGGAACAAAAAGCCGCCCTCCTGATCCTCACCCTCCTGATCCTCGGCATCCTCGTCCGCTACTGGCACGTCTATCTATCCTAACCGCTCCGCCTTCGTTCTCCTCTTCGTGCCCTTCGTGTTCTTCGTGGTTAATCCCCGCCCCGCCGTGCCTTTAAAACGCCAACCCCACAAACGCCGTCAATATCGACATGGTGATATCACCTTCTTTGTCGTACCGCTCCTGACGCGCCAGAATTTCCTCAGGCGTGTCCGCCGTCGACTTCAGCGTCGCCTGCGTGTCCACATACTCGTACTGCACCCCGCCCGTGATCACCCGCCCTGATTCCAGCGGAATGTCCAACGCCCCGCGCACGCGCGCGTGTGCATGCTCGATGTCGGCATGCTTGTCGTAATTTTGATCCGAGTTGGAGAAGTAACCCGACGATCCGCTGTAAGTAAAAAAGCCGAAATACCCCTGCAACGCAAAGTGCGTCGCCGCCGCATCGCCAAACACGAATTCGCCCCCGATCACCAGTTCTGGCAGCGCCCCAATGGCATCGCCCTCGGCCTGCCCGCCGATCACAAATTCCTCGGGCGGATTCTGATAAAACGTCGTGCCCGTCGGATCACCCGCATCGATCTCATACGACCCCGCCAGCCCAAACACCCCCAGCCCCACCCAGGGACTGAAGCGCGCCGTCGGACCCAGCTGGATCGAGAACGGGGTCACCAGCGCGTTGAGATCGAACATCGCGCCAATGAATTCCGCATGAAACGGCGTCCCTGCGGAAATCTTAATGTGATCGTACGTGTTGCCGTTGAAGTCCACCCCGCCGACGGTCAGGTAGTAATTCCGGCGCGCCGTCGAATCCGTCTGCGGATTCATCCCCAACACCTGTCCCTCGATCGTGAAATACTTCCACGCCTTCTCAAACCCCAGCCCCACCACCGCCCCACCGCTGGTGATCTCAAAATCAGTATCGAGATCATACCCCTCGGGATTCTGCTTGTAGGTGTTCCCCGTCACGTCATACAGCGCGCGGTGCGTCTCGTTCACAAACCCTTCCATACTGATAATGCTGCCACCCACGATGCTCACCCGCGCATCGCGCTCATCCTCCAGCATGCGCCCGGCCTGAAACACATCCTCCGCCCGCGCCCCCCCCGCCAGCACCCCGCACAACGCCGCCATCACGAAAAATCCGTTTCTCATTCCCGCCTCCTTTGAAGTTGTAGCGTCGGCCCCCATGCAATTTCGAATAGCCGCCACCCACCCGCATTGCTAATCTAACCCTATTCGTTTGTCGAGCAACCGGGAGGGGCGGCCGCTTGGCCGCCCTTCCGAAAATATTACCGCACCGGATTGTTCAGAAAGCCCTCATGCGTGATGCCGCCATCGTAAAAACCGTCCAGGACATCTGCGCGCGTGACCGCCGCTACCGCCCCGAATGCTACTTCTTCATTCTCGATGCCTTGGAGTTCACCTCCAAACTCCTCCAAAAAACCGCCCGCACCGGCAAGGAACGCCACGTCGGTGGTCGCGAATTGCTCGAAGGTATCCGCCATTTCGCCATCCAGGAGTTCGGTCCCATGGCGCTGCGCGTGCTGAACACCTGGGGCTTGCTAAAAACCGAGGATATCGGCGAGATCGTTTTCAACCTCGTGGAAACTGGAAAACTGCGCAAGACCGATCAGGATTCACGCCTCGATTTCGCCACCGGCTACGACTTCACCGAGGCCTTCGCCGTGCCGTTCCTCCCCACCTCCCGCGCCGGCACCGCCCAACACCCCGCCCACCGCCCCACCACCGGCCCCACCAAACGCAAATCCACTCCCCCGGACCCGCCCACAGCCTGATTCTGAAATCCGAACCTCAGGTCTCAGGTTGCAGGACTCATCCCTCGTCTTCAATCTTCATCCGAAACTCCGCCCCGTACTGCCCCAGATATTCCAGGCTCAAGCAACGCAGGAACACAATCACCGGCAACACCACCACGGTCCCCACGTAGGGAATCAGCATCAGGCACCCGGCGAGGCAACAAGTCAGGAGGAGCACCGCAACAATCCAGACACTGGCCACCACACTCCACAAGGCATAACAAACGCCGTACCACAAAAACGCCCCGGGACGCGCTTGAAACAACACCACGAATTTCGTCCAGGCCTCGGTCGCCGTCTTGTCTTCGTTGTACATGATCGGTACGACGAAATCCTCCAGGAATCGCGCGATGTAGCCGAAAACGATCCCCACCACCACCCACACCACAGCGTTCAGCGCCACCGCCGGCCACAGCCCCCCGAAGGACTGTCCGTGCAGGAGCGGCTTGAATATGGAAAACACAAGCGCCAGCACCAGCAGCGCCAGCACCGCCAGGCCGATCAGCGCAAACACCAGATTCCACAGGAACAGCGAATGCCCATGCTGCTTGAACATCTGCCAAGGTCGCGAAATTTCCGTGCGATCGTTGACCACATTGTTCAAAAATATGAATTTTCCACGGCTGCGCAGCCACAGAAAGAGAATGCCAAATGCAATCGCAAATAGGACCACCACGCTGCCAACCCCGAGGATCACCGTGGCATGTTCCAAAAATTTCTGGTGCAGCAAATCCAGCATGACCGCCGGATCGTTCCCCGATTCCGCCGCCAGTTTTTCTCCGATATCTCCCCCACCACCGAATGAGCCCCCGCCCTGGCCCAGCGTGGCCAGCCACGCCGAGAACCCCAACGCAAACCACTTGCCCAGCGCGAAGGGCCGGAACAAGATGGCCTTGGTCTTTTCCAATGCCCGTTGACCGCTGTCCCAACAGGAAATCCGCACCGGGCCCTGCGCCACGGCCGCCTCAACCACCGGCGTCGCCATCACCGGTGTTGGTATTGGCTGGAGCGCGAGCGGCGAAGAAGCAAACAGCCCCGGCACGCTCCGCGCCTCAACCCACTGCTCGCCAATCGAGGGGTTCCACACATGATCCCCCGGCTGCAACCGCCCCATGCGCGCCGCTTCACGCAACGCGTCTTCCGTGATCGGCCCCGTCTGCTGGCCCTGCGAATAATAATACCATTCCATGCGCTACCCGCTTCGTTTTCTGCCGAGAGGGGCGGCTGCCTGGCCGCCCTCGCCATCCAATGACAACAAGACTTTCTCACCCATTCTTGACGCCGCCCCCACGCAAACGCAAGTGTATTGCACCCATGCACCCACCGCCACCCACACCACCCGACACCCTCGCCTACCGCGACCTGAATCGCACCCTGATGCTCCTGATCCTGATCGTCATCGCCTGGGCCTTCGTGATGCACACCGTGACCCTGATCCTCGGCCATCCCCTCATGCCTTGCGCCTCCCAAGCCTGGCTCGGCATCCCCTGCCCATTGTGCGGCATGACCCGCGGCGCCATCGCCCTCATGCACGGCGACCTCCCCCGCACCATCACCCTCAACCCCCTCACCCCCGCCGCCGCACTGCTGGCTGTCGCCGAACTCCTCTACCGCGCCGCCGGCGCCACCCGCCAAGGCGCCACCATCCTCCTCCCCTTCCGCCCCACCGACCGCCTCCTCCACCTCACCCTCGCCATCGCTTTTTTTGCATACGCCCTGTTTTTCTACTTCTGAATGGAGCCGGCGGTCCCCGCCGGTGGATCTCCTCCGTCATCCGTGTCATCCGCATCATCCATGAAATCCGTGGTCGTCCGATCCGTTTTGGCGGCGCCTTTCCGCGCCGGACTGGATCCTTCGCGCCCTTTGCGATCTTCTGTTCAAACTTCGATTCTACCTCCAAATCCATTTGACAATCCCCCCTCTCCCGCGATGATAACGCCCATGTACAACCCCGTGAATTTCGACGCCTGGATCAACAAAGGCTTCGCGCTCTACAAACAAAACTTCGCCCTCCTCGTCGTCACCAATCTGATCGCCATCGTGCTTTCCGTCATCACCGGCGGCATCCTCGCCGGCCCCATGCTCGCCGGCATGATCCTCATCACCCTGCGCCTCTTGCGAGGCACCCAACCCAAACCCGAAATCGGCACACTCTTCGATGGCTTCAACCACTTCGCGCAGACCCTGCAGTTTGTCCTCGTCTGGGGAATCATCTATCTGGTCGTCTCCCGCGCGCTGATCTTTTTCACCCTCTGCCTCGGCGGCGCGATTGCCATCGTCGGCTGCCTGACACTCGGAACGCTCCTGATGTTCGCCATGTTCTTGATCGTGGACCGCGGCATGCCTTTCTGGCCCGCTTCCCTCGCCAGTATCGAAGCCGTCAAAACCGCCTTCTGGCCGCTCCTCGGCTTCGGCCTCGTCGTCCAACTCATGGCCATGTCCGGCAACTTGCTCTGCGGCATCGGCGCCATCTTTACCCTCCCCATCTACACCTGCGCCATGGCCATCGCCTACGAAGACTTCATGTCGTCCCCAACCCCGCCACCGTCGGCCTGATCCCCGGGAGGGGCGGCCGCCTGGCCGCTCACTTCGGTAGTGGGTCATTATAAATTCCGCATTGCGCCACACTGTGGCGCGCTACAGAGATTTGGGCATACTTGAACCCCTGTAGCGCCGCACGGTGTGCGGCGATTTCAAAGAGACCCACTTCGCACAAGGTGACGAGCACTGCGCAATATGGTACAAGTTCGAAAGATATTTATGCCTGTCATTTCCATGTTTTACGGCATTGTGGTGCTGATGTTCTTCGACGATGCGCGAAGGCATAAAAAGCCGCACATACACGTGCAGTACCAGGAAGATGAGGCGGTGATCGGACTCCCGGACGGCAAGGTCCTCGGTGGCTCACTTCCCCCGGCCAAACTGCGCCTCGTCCTGGCTTGGATCGAAATTCACAAAGACGAACTCATGGCCGACTGGAACCTGGCCGTGCAGCTACAACCCCTCTTCCGGATTGATCCGCTCAAATGAAGCTGAATCCACGCATCAAAAAAGTGCAGCCCTTGGCCGATTTCCAGCTGCGCCTCACCTTCACGAACGGTGAAATTCGCATCTACGATGTCCGCCCCCTCGTGGCCCGTGGCGGCGTTTTTCGCGAACTTCAGGATGCCTCGGCCTTTCGCTCCGTGCGCCCGCGCTATGGGACCGTGCAATGGTCCGGCGGACAGGATATCTGCCCGGACACGCTCTACGAAGACAGCGTCCCCGAACGCGCCCTCGCCATACTCCGCGAAAAACCCACCCGCTACGCCCCCAAGAAACCACCAACCAAAAAGAAACGCAAATCGTAACCGTGTTCCGATCCCCCCACCCGGGAGGAATCACCCTCAGGGAATCACCCTCAGGGTCAGCCCTGAATGGCGCTAAGTTAAGACGGTCTGAGGGCGCTTGCGTGGGCGTGGAGCGCCGCGGTAAGGGGCTTCCTTGAAGCGGCGTCTGGGTTTGGTGAGCAGAGGATAGGGTTTGGGACGTTTCTTGGCGGCTCGCGGTTCGCGTCGGCCTGGGCGCAGGGGCAGGGCATCGGCCACCAGAATGCTCAGCAGGCGGGAACGGAGTCGTTTGAGCGTGCGTGGGGATTGGGTGCGCAGCATGACGGGATGAAAGGTGCGCACGGTGTCTACGGTACCCTTGAAGCTGATACTCTGACGGGAGACCTGATGCGTTGCGGCGGCTTCGGCCATGAGGCCGCGCAGGCCGTTATAGTCGATCAGGAACATGCGCAACTCCTTCTCGACCATGGCGGGAGTGCGGCAGCGTAAACACTCCATGCCCATGGTCGTTTTCAAGTCGCGCCACGACAACTCCAGTTGCCAGCGCTGGGTATAGAGTTCGGCGATGGCCTTCGCGGAATAACATGTGGCATCGGTCAAGGTCGTGACGATCCAAATTGTCCGCGTGCGCAACCCGGGACGCGAGAAGGTCGAACGGATCATACGCACCTCGATATCCGCCGGCAGTGCCCGCCAAGCCGCCGCCGTCATGTACGGGGGAATAATGTAGGCGCGGTGGAGCGTCGTCAGCCAGTCCTCGGGGCCGAGTTTTCGCACCCGGCGCAGATCCAGTTGGCGCCCCTGATGGAGGCGGGCGACCACATCCACGCCTTGCAACGGCAACGCGGCCAGCAGCGGAAAACATCCGTATGCCCGATCACCCAGCAGGATGTCACCACAGTTGAGACTCGGCCAGAGGGCTTTGAACATGACCAACTCGGCCGTATAGCACGCCGCCGTGACAACGTCGTGAAGGGCACCCCCTGCAAGTGCGAACAGGGCCACGGCGCGCAGGACCGGGAAGCCGCACCCAGGCTTCTGACCGGTGGGGTAATGGTACCGCCGCCAGTTGGCCTGCGTATCGGGCGTTTGAAGACTCGTGGCGTCCACGACCTTGACCGTGCTGGAAACACCGCGTCGCAAGCCACTCAACAAGAAGGTTTTAGGGCTTAACTAAGCGCCATTCGGGTCAGACCCTGGCAGCCTCATCCTCATCGTGAGCCGGAATTGTCCTGTTTGAACTGCCACTCGGGCAGAACCGGACCGGGCGCAAGCACTTCCTCGACATAGGTCCCGGTGTGCGGGGTCGCCGGTGCGCCGCCCCCGCATTCGTCTTGCTCAAGCACTCGGTAAGTCAGGACATGGCGCCACCGGCCATCCGCCAGGCAAACATTGAGGCCAACAGGGTGATCCACTCGCCAGATGGAGCCGTGGGGCGGCAGACCGAAATCGGCGTTGCAGTCCCGCGCCAGCAGCGGTTCGAGTAAATGGCGCCGATCCTTCGAGAGCGGCCAAAGCTGAAGTGTCTCACGCATCTGCATGGAGGGTTGGCGACGACCGCGCGTATCCGTGTCACGATGGGGATTGGCGGCAATGTAGAGCGTTCCGTCTGTCCCGCGGTTGATCGTCACGGGCGTGCCGGCTCTCAGTCGAGGAGCGTGGATCATTTTCTCCCATGTGGCCCCGTTGTCGGCAGATCGCCACACCATGACGGCGTTTTCATTCGGCCCCGGCTGCCCGCCGCGGACGGCAAAAAGCAGGCTCCCGTCCTCGTCCCGGACCATACTGGGCTCGTAGGAACCATCCGCTCTCGTCACGGGAACGAAAGACGCGAGACGCCAGCGCGACCCGATTCGCCGCCAGCGCGCCAATCCGCTGCCCGCCGCACCGCCGCTGCCAACGGCCTTTCCCACCAGGCCTCCGATCAAGTCGTCGCCGTCGGATAAACAGTTGCCAAGCGGCATGCTGGTGAACTGCCATCCTTCCAGCAGTTTGTCGAACGGAATGAGCTCCGTGTGCTCCACGATAAACTTGGCGCCGTCATAGCGGTACTGCTGCAGTTCGACAGCCGTAAACGGGTCCTTGATCTCCCACTCCCCACGGACGGTGATCGTTGCCGCGGCATCCACGGGAAACCCTATGATGTGCGACATGGCAAATCCCGTGCCGGCATGCGGATGTGGGGTGCCATCGGCGGAGCAGGCGCCCATCGGCACAAAACCACCTGCCATTGGATAACGGCACAACCGGATCGGCTCCCCTGAACGGGGATGGGTCCCGATCTCGCTGCGGTTCAATGGGACCACCACCTTGGGACAAAGGCCATCCAAGCGGTCCAGCACAATCAGGTCATTCCCCACTTCGGTGTCCGCCGTCCGGACACGGCAGAGGCGGATGTTGGCGACCAACCCGATTTCTGTGGCACTCAACTGGAAGATTCCGGCAATCTGATATACCCACTCTTCAGTGGCCGGTTGTGACGGCACTGCATGGAAGGCGCGCGGTCGCCGAGTGACGGTCAATCTGCTGCTTTCTGGTTCGACCTTCACCACACCATCGCCCTCCAACCGCATGATGCCGGATATAGACGACCCGCGAACACCCCGGCAGAGTTGTGCGACAAGGATAGCGATGACGGTGACAATGAACCTCTTCTTCATCGTTGTCTTCCCGAACAGTGCAAATCTCGGGCGGCGAAGCCGTACCGAGCATTTGCCTTGTTGTGCTCATCCTGCATTCCTGAGCACCTTTACAATTGCCCGCAACGAACTCACTGGGAATGGCTGGATGTATGCACTTCCGTTTTGCACGACTTCGTACAGGAAATACTTGTTTCCAAATGCTTCGCCAACCAACCCGTTCACTATTTCCTGCCCGTCAACGAAGGCGACGGGGCCAAGGTCCGCTAAAAAGCGGACACCTTGAAAGCGCGCCATGACGCGTTCGATCAGTCGCCCATGCACTTTCTTTCCTTGTGCGCATTCCACCATCCGGCTTACTCGCTCCAAATCATCGGCGACGGCCTTCATCTGGTTCCCGTCGATGCGCCAGATGAACGTTTGCCATCGCTCATCAACTCCTGTGGCATAGGTCATGGTTACTTCAAGTACGCGCATTCCATCT
>CAMFEP010000061.1 GCA_945949405.1 Kiritimatiellales bacterium | reverse complement strand
GGCGCAGGAGACACCGGACGAACTGGTGGCGGGGATGACGAATTTTGCGCAAGCGAGCGGGGAGATGCCGCCCACGCCATTGACATCGGATCAGGAACAGCAGGTTCTGGACGCCGTATTTTCGCGTTTCCCGAATGTCGACGCGCAGGCCATGATGGGATATATTGGCGAGCATTTTCCCGATGAGATGCAACGGTATACGCTGACCTCGATGCAAAATCTGGGGGAGGCGATGACGATGCTGATTGGGTTGGTGCGTGAAGGCCTGGCGCTGCAAGAGCTGGAGACGCGCAATCCGGCGCAATACGCGCGGACGGTACGCCAGCAGCAATTGGAGCGGCGGGTGCGCGCGATCGGCGAAGCGCGAGGCCGCGGCACGGAGGCCATCAGCAAGGAGACGTTGCAACAGACCCTGGCCGAGGCGTTTGAGGCCAAGCAGGAAATGATGCGCGGGGATATCGCGGAGATCCAGCGCCAGGTGGATGAACTCGATGCGCTCTTGAGGGCGCGTGAAAAAAATCGCGAGGCAATCATTGCGCGGCGTTTGGCGGAGATGACGGGGAGCGGCGGGCAGGAGTGGTGAGACGGAATTGCCGATTGATGATTGCCGATTGACGATTGTGTAACCATGAGTTTGGCAAACATACGCATCGTACTATTGAGCCCGCTGTATGGCGGGAATGTGGGGTCGGTGTGCCGGGCGATGGCGAACATGGGGTTGTCGGACCTGGCGATCGCGGCGCCGCGGCCGTATGACCGCAAGGAAGCGCGGATGATGGCCTGCCACGCCACGCAGATTCTGGAGACGATCCGGGAGTATCCGACGCTGGCGGCGGCGGTGGCGGACTGTGCGGTGGTGATGGGGACGTCGGCGCGCAGCGGGCTGTACCGGCAGCACGCGCGCAGTCCGCGCGAATGGGCGGGACGGGCGTTGGAGGCGGCGCAGGCCAGCAAGGTGGCGCTGGTGTTCGGGCCCGAGGACAACGGGCTGGACAACGTGGATCTGGCGCTGTGCACGCAGATCATCACGATCCCCGCGACCGAGGAATACCTGTCGCTCAACCTGTCGCAGGCGGTGCTGGTGTGCGCGTATGAACTATTCGTCGCGAGCGGGGCGTACGCGCCGCGGCAGGAGAAGTCGCCTGAGGCGCCCTCGGCGTTGCGCGAGCGCATGTATGCGATGTGGGAGCAGCTGTTGCTCAAGGTCGGATTCATGGAGCGCGACAAGGCTGAGCATATGATGCTGGGGGTGCGGCGGATTTTTGCGCGCGGACCGCTGACCATTGACGATGTGCGCATCCTGATGGGGATTGCGCGCCAAACCGAATGGGCCGTGACGCATGTGGGGGGCTCCGATCCCGCCCCGGCGCCGGCCCCGCAGGCGGAGGATCACCTATGAGCATGGCGGCCACCACCTTTGTTGCAAACCTGTTGCGGAAGACTGCGTTGTTCAACGACACGCAGATTGTCGAATTGCTGGAGGCTGCGCGTGCGGGCGAAAAGAGTGTGACGGCGACGGTGGCGGATTCCGGCTATGCGCGGGAGGACGATTTTTTGCAGGCCATGGCGCGGGTGCTGAACCTGCGATACATGCGCGTGGGGGCGGAGGCGATCCCGCAGGAGATTCTCGAGCGCCTGCCGACCAAGGCGGTGTTTCAATATAACGTCATTCCCGTGGCCTTCGAGGATGGCATGCTGACGGTGGCGTCCAACGATCCCTTGAGCATGGGGCTGGTGGATGCGTTGCGGCTGGCCACGGGGACGCGCGTGCGGCTGGCGCTCTCGCCGGGGGATGACATCGTCACGGCGGCGAAGGCGCTGTACGGCGTGGGGGCGGAAACCGTGGACCGCATGATGCAGGACAATCGCTTCGAGGTGCAGCCCGAGGAAAGCCTGGGGAAGGTTGAGTTGAGTGAACTGGACCAGGAGGCCTCGATCGTCAAGTTCGTGAACCAGATCATCTGGGAGGCGTTCCAGCAGGGGGCCACGGACATTCATCTGGAGCCGATGGAGAAGAGTTTGCGCATTCGCTACCGCATCGACGGCGTGCTGCACCAGACGCCGGTGCCCGCGCAATTGAGTCGGTTCCAGCCGGCGATTTTGTCGCGCATCAAGGTCATGGCCAATCTGGACATTGCTGAAAAGCGGTTGCCGATGGACGGGCGCATCGGGTTGCGGATCCAGGGGCGCGACCTGGATATTCGCGTGTCGACGATGCCGACGGTGTATGGCGAGAGCGTCAGTTTGCGTTTATTGCAGGGCAGCGGGACGTTCATTTCGTTGACGGAACTGGGGATGAACGATCGCGACGCGCGGCTGATCCGGAAAATTATCCAGCGCCCAAACGGCATTGTGCTGGTCACGGGTCCGACTGGTTCGGGGAAGTCCACCTCGCTGTATGCCTACTTAAATGAGATCAACACCATCGACGTGCGGATTTTGACGGCGGAGGAGCCGATCGAATACGAAATGCCGGGCATCAACCAGGTGCTCGTGCGGCCGGACATCGGGCTCTCCTTCGCGCGCACGCTGCGATCCTTTTTGCGGCAGGATCCGGACATCATCATGGTCGGCGAAATTCGCGACGCGGAAACGGCGGAGATCGCGATTCAGGCGTCGCTGACGGGCCATCTGGTTTTCAGCACGCTGCACACCAACGATGCGGCGGGGGCATTCACGCGCTTGCTGGACATGGGCGTGGAGCCGTTTTTGGTGGCGTCCGCGTGCGAGGCGGTGGTGGCGCAGCGTCTTGTGCGGCGGCTGTGCGACAAGTGCCGCAAGCCGGTGGAGCCGAGTCCGGACAGCTTGAAAGAAATTCGATTTCCGATGGAGCGGCGCGCCGGGCGTCCGATTTACGAGCCGGCGGGTTGCGAGCACTGCCGGACGACGGGGTTCCGGGGGAGGCGCGGTATTTTTGAAGTGCTCGGGGTGAGCGAGCGCATCGAGAGTTTGATCATCGCGCGCAAATCGATGAATGAAATCAAGCAGTGCGCGATCACGGAGGGCATGTCCACGTTGCGTGACGACGGCTGGACCAAGGTGCTCGATGGCATCACGACGATCGAGGAAGTTGTCAGGGCGACGGAAGATAATGAGTAGGACAGTGGGACCGTGGGACCGTGGGACATTAGGACTGTGGGACTGTGGGACTGTAGGACCGTAGGACTGTGGGACTGTGGGACTGTAGGAGCGTAGGACTGTGGGACTTTGGGACGGATACGGAGCCTGTAACGACAATGCCAACCTTTACATATACAGCGCGGACGAAGGCGGGGCAGAAGGTGTCGGGGTCCGTTGAGGCCAACGACCGGCGGGCGGCGCTGATGCAGATCGAGGCGATGGGGCAGATGCCCGTTGCGGTGAGCGAAAAGGCGGGTGTGGCGGCGGCCAAGCCGGCGGAAAAGGGGTCGCGGGGCAGGCTCAAGGTGCGGCGCGGGCCGGCGCGGCTGGCGGGGCGCGACGTGCTGGTGTTCACGACGGAGTTGAGCGACCTGCTGGCTTCGGGGATGACGCTGGGCAACGCGCTGAATACGCTGGGGAACCGGCAATCGGGGCGGGATTCGGATGAAATCATCAAAACGCTGCGGGACGACATCATTCGCGGCGCGAGCTTGTCCGACGCGCTGGCGCGGCATCCGGACAGTTTCGCGAATCTGTATGTGAGCATGATTCGGGCGGGTGAGGCCAGCGGCGCGCTGGCGGAGGTGCTGCGGCGGCTGGTGGATCACTTCGAGCGGGTGCAGGAGACCAAGGAAAAGGTGGTGATGGCGCTGGTGTATCCGTTGATCGTGCTGGTGATGGGCGTGGCGACGCTGATTTTTTCGATGGTGTATGTGGTGCCGCGCTTCAAGGTGGTGTTTGAGCAGATGGGGCAGACGCTGCCGTTGCCCACGCGCATGCTGATTGCCTCCAGCGGGTGGCTGGTCAAGTACGGCTGGGCGGCGGCGATCGTGGGCGTGATACTCGGCGTGTTGTTTCAGCGTTCGCTCAAGACGCCGCGCGGGCGCCGCGCCTGGGATGCGTTTTTGCTGAAAATTCCGTTGATTCGCGGCGTTGTATCCTGCGGCATCTACGCCAACTTTGCGCGGACGCTCTCCACCTTGCTGGCCAACGGCGTGGCGGTCTTGCAGGCGCTGGGGATTGTTGAAAAGACGGTGGGCAACCTGGTGATCGGCGAGGAAATCCGGAAGGCGCGCGAGCGCGTGACGGACGGGACGACGATTTCCGGGCCACTGGCGGCGGGAAAAATTTTTCCGCGGATGCTGACGGACATGCTGGCGATCGGCGAGCAGACGGGGGACATGCCGGGTTCGCTGAATCATATCGCGCGGCGCTATGAGAATGAGCTCAACCGGCACATCAAGATTTTCACGACGGCGCTGGAGCCGATTTTGATCGTGGTGGTGGCGGTGATGGTGGGCTTTGTGGCGGTCAGTATTTTGCTGGCGGTGTTCAGCCTGACGAATGGGTTGAATATTTGAGAAAAACGAAGAGATCTCGCGGAGGCGCGGAGAGCGCGGAGAAAAATATGTTTGCGATCCGTTGAGAGGACGGATCGCGACGGGGAAGAAACCACGGATGGGCCAATACGAAGGAGACCAAGATGACGCAGAAATTACATGAACAGGTGCGGAGTGGGGGAATCCCAAAGAATTCGGGGTTCACGTTGATCGAGGTGCTGCTGGTGGTGGCGATTCTCGGGATTCTGGCCGGGGTGGTGGTGGCGAACCTGGGAGGCAAGCAGGAAGCGGCGATGAAGAAGGCGGCGCGCGCCAGCATCGCGGGCATTTCCACGGCGATCGATGTGTACGAAGTCGACACGGGGAAATATCCGGGAGGCCTGCAAAACCTGGTGTCGTCGGACGGTTCGCCGAACTGGAACGGGCCCTATCTGCGGGGCGGGCTGCCGAAGGATCCCTGGGGGCAGGACTTCCAGTACTCACGCGAAGGCGAGTCGGGCTACAAGGTCAGGTGCGGCGGGCCGGACATGGCCATTGGCGGCACGGACGATATTACGAGCTTCTGAAGGCAGGGCTGAAGGATGAAACCTGAAACCGGAGGTTCGGAGTTCCGGAAAAATCCAACATCCAACGTTCAACGTCCAACGTTCAACGCGGATGTTCGGAAAATACGCAAAACCGCGTTCTTCCATTCAGGTTTCAGGTTTCGAGTCTCCGCCTTCACCCTCGTGGAGCTGTTGCTGGTGATGGCGATTGTGGGGGTGATGGCGGCGGTGACGATGCCGAGCTTCGTGCGGTCGATGAAGGGCAACCGGCTGCGGGCGGCGGCGCGCGTGGTGGTGATGGCTGGGCGGTACGCGCACAGCATGTGCCTGCTGAACCAGAAGGAATTGGATATTCAATTTGACCTGGCGAACGGGACGATTGCGGTGGTGGCGGCGATGATCGCACCGGTGGAGGGTGGCGTTGCGCCCGCGCTACCGGCGACTGGTCAAGAGGCGGTCGCGGCATCGGCGGGTACCGCGGGGGTCGAGGTGTTTCGCAAGCTGGACGAGGTGCGGATTGCGTCGGTGGAGATCGAGGATGCGGACGAGGGTTCGCTGCATGCATCGGACAAGCGCGTGCGCGTGGTGCATTACCGGAGCAACGGTACCTGCACGCCGTACCGCGTGCGCATTGTCGACGACGATGGTGGCGCGGTGACGGTGAATGTGGACATGCTGGCGAGCGTGGAAACGGAGCGGGATTGATGAAGGGGGTAATCAAGGCCGATTTTGAAACCGCGAATGAACGCGAAAGGACGCGAATCCGGCGCGGGAAGCCGCGCCGCTCCGGGGTGGACGGGATGACGTTGATTGAGGTGTTGATTGCGGCGGCGATTTTGGGGGTGGGGATCACGGCGCTGGTGTCGGCGGCGGCGCGCTGCCTGGCGGTGATGCGCGTGGCCAAGGTGTATCAGTCAGCGCAGTGGGCGCTCAATCTGGGCGAGATGGAGCATCCGATTTTACCGCAGCAGGACGACAAGGAGTGGGAAGTCAGTTCCGAGCGATACGACGGCGGCATGACCTACACGCGTGAAATTGAAGAGCCGGATGATGAATTGAAGGACGGGTTGTACATCATCCGCAGCAAGGTGACGTGGGCCGAGAAGGCGCATCATGGCTCCGAGGAAGTGGTGCGTTATTTGTTCGTCAAAGAAAAGGCGGAGCTGTGAAAAAAAAGGATGAGGGCGGAAACCTGAAACCTGAGGGGAAAAGGGCGGAGGGCGGAGGCCTGAAACCGGAGGTCCGGAATTCAGGTTTCAGCTTTCAGGTTTCAGGTTTCACCCTGCTGGAGTTGTTGCTGGCGGTGGGGTTGCTGGGGGTGGTGACGGTGGTGACATACTTGTGCTTTTCCTCGGTAGCGGTGGCATGGCAGCGGGGCATGGACATGACCGACAAACTGCACCACGCGGACTTTGTGGTGGAGCAGCTCGTGATGGGGCTGCGCTCGGCGTATTACCCGGAAGGGTTCAATCCGGAATATGGGTTCTGGTTTCACAACGATGGCGACGGGCCGAACGCGGTCGACGAGGCCAGTTGGGTGAAACTGGGCTCCGCGCTGGTGGGCAAGGGCGCGTTGCAATCGGGCGGACCACATCGGATCGCGGTGACGGTGGAGGAGATGAAAGGCGGCAAGGAGGCCCTGGCGGTGCGGTCGTGGAGCATCCTGTCGCAAATCGAGGATTTTGACGCCGACAAATTGGAGCCGACGTTTATTGCGGCGAAAATCACGGGCATCAACTACCGATTTCAGGATCCCGAGACCGTGGAGGATGAGCAGCCGGCGGCGGGGGAGGGGGCGACTGTATCCGGGGCGTCGGACAAAATCGAGTGGCTTGACGACTGGGAGGATGAGAATACCAACCGGCTGCCGCACCGGGTTGAACTGACGGTGACGATGGAGCCGCTCGAGGACACGGACGATCCGGTGGAGATCAAGCGCGTGGTGGAGATTCCGTTGGCGCCGCTGTCGTGGAAGTAACGGGGTATCGGAGTGTCGGAGTGACGAAGTGGAAGACGGGAAGCGTGGATTGGATGATTTGTTGATTGGGTGATTGGGTATGAAGGGTTGCGGAGAAAATTTGTGGGTGGGCGGGGGAACGGCAGTTCCGCACCAATCGACCAATCCTCCAATCCACCAATCCTCCATCCGGGGCTCCGCGCTGATCGTGGTGTTGTGGGTGATTGGGTTGATGGGGTTGCTGGTGGGGTCCTTTGCGTTCGACGCGCATCTGGAGTCGCGGATCACGTCCTACTACCGCAAGCGCACGCGCGCGACGGCTTTGGCGGAATCGGGGATTGAAGTTGGCAAGTTGCTGATGTTGAAAATGGAGAAGGTTGATCCGAAAGCCGAGGTGCCGGCGGGCGAGGACGATGACCCGTGGTATGCGCCGGCGCGGCAGCTCGAGGCGACGGGGGCGGTGCATCAAGAGCTGGCGTTGGGCGAGGGGACGGTCGTGCTAGATATCGTGACCGAGCAGGCGCTGCGCAGCGTGAACCACTTAAAAAAGGAAGAAGAATGGGAGCCGGTGCTGGCCGTGGTGGGGGTGCCCGAGGAGATGTGGCCGGAGTTGATCGAGGCCTTTCTCGACTGGACCGACCCTGACGACGAGGCGCGGGTGGACGGGGCGGAGACCGAGGATTATTACAAGACGCTGGACCCGCCGTATCGCGCGCGCAACGGGGATTTATATTCCGTCGATGAGCTGCTGTCGATCAAGGGGTTTACGCGCGCGATTGTGTACGGCGGGGCGCTGGACCCCGAGTCGGAGGATCCTGTGATGATTACCGCGGGGGGGCTCTCCGGCCTGTTGACCGTGTTTGGGGATCCAAAGATCAACGTCAATGCCGCGCCCTACAATGTGCTCCTGACGCTGCCGAGCGGGGCGCGGAACGACGGCGATCTGGTAGCGGAGGATATTGTCGAAGAGCGCGCGGGAACATCGAATATCTATGGCGTGGTGGAGGATAATTTTTTTACGGGCGACGCGGACATGTTCGGGCGCATGCCGTCGCTGAACGAGGCCGAGCGCCGCGACTATGTGACGGCAGAGCCAGCCTCATTGTATTATCGTATTACGGCGCGAGGCCGTGTAAACAACGTCACGCGGACGATCAGCTGCGTGGTGAAGAATAATGGTGGGACGCTGTCCTATTTGCAGTGGACAGAAGAAGAGTGAGGAGAAGGCGGAGAGAATTTTACCACGAAGGGCACGAAGTTCGGCGTGGGAACGGGAAAGTTTTTACAGGATTTTTGATGGGCAAGGAATTATATACGGGGCTGGCGATTGAGGGGGAGACGCTCGCGTGGGCGGCGTTGCAGCGCGTGCGGGAGGGACTGCAATCGGTTGCGCAGGGGCGCGAGCCGTTGCCGCCCGCGGCGACCGGCGGGGAGCCCGCGCCGCGCGAGGTGCGCCTATTGGCGGGGCTGAAGTCGCTGGCGCCGCGGCTCAAGGGGCGGCTCACGCTGGGGATGGCCTCCGAGCAGGTACTGTTGCGCGTGTTGCGGCTGCCCTCGGTGGACGATGCGGAGCTCAAGGGCATGGTGGCTTTTCAGGCCGAGAAGCTGGCGCCGTTTCCCGTGGATACGATTGTGGTGGGGCACGAGGTGCTGCAGCGCGGCACGGATGCGAGCATCGTGCTGGTGGCGGCGGTGCGCATCGACGTGGTCGAGGCGGTGGGGGTTGCGTTGCAGCAGGCGGGGGTGGTGGCGGCGCGCGTGGACGCGGCGGTGCTGGGCTGGTGGCGTGTGCTGCAAGATGGCGGGCATGTGGCGGCGGAGGGGTGCGCGGTGGAGGTGTTGCTGACCGCCACGGCGCCGTTGTTGATCGTGTCACGCCAAGGCATTCCGCTGGTGTTCCGCGCGCTGCCCGAAGAAGCGAACGGGGCGGTGGCGGTGGATGAGCTGGTGCGCGAACTCGGGTTCACGCTGATGGCGCTGGAGCTTGAGCAGGGGCATCTGGATGCGCCGCGGATTACGATCTGGTCGGAGGAAGAGCCGCGGACCGAGTGGATGCAGGCCTTGCGCGCCGAACATGGGGACGAGGTGCGCAGGACCGCACTGGCGGAGCTAGCGCCGCTGGGCGAGGGACTGGCGCGCCGGGGCGCGGAGGCGGGAACCCTGGATTTGACGCCGGAGAGCTGGCGGCACACGCGCGCCAGCGCGGGGTTCCGCCGGCGGCTGATCCAGACCTCCGGCGCGATTGTGGGGGCCTGGCTGCTGGTGGTGAGCGTTGCGGTGGGGATGCTGGCGCTCGAGACATACAAGCTCGCGCGCGTGCAGGGCGAGCGCGACACGTTGCGCAAACCCGCCCTGGCGGTGCGCGAGACGCGCCGCCGCGTGTTCATGGTGCAGCAATATATGGACAGCACGAATTCGGCCTTGGAATGCCTGCGGGCCGCCAGCGCGTTATTGCCGCCCGCGGGGATTGAGCTGACGGCATTTGCGTTCAACAAAGGCGAGGAATTGAAGCTGTCGGGCGAAGCGCAATCGGTGGCGCTTGTATACGAGTTCAAGACGCGCATCGACGAGTCGGGGCTGTTCCCGGTGGCCAGCCTGCAAGGTCCGCGCACGGCACAGAGTGGCCGTGAGATTTTCGATGTGATCCTGCAACTGGCGGTGGCGGGGGACGACGAATCATGAAGGTTTCGGGACGCGAGCTTGTATTGATGCTGGCCACGCTGGGCGTGGGTTTGTTCAGCGTGACGGCGGTGGTGGCGCGGCCCAAATTTGATCAATGGAAAGCGCTGCGGAGCGATCAAGCCCAGCTGCGGCAGGAGATCGCCCAGGACGCGCGGCTGCTGGCGAGCCGCGCCGAGTGGGAGAAAAAATTTGAGGAATTGAAGGCCTATCTGCCGCAATATCCGGTCAGCAAGCAGATGGACGTGCACTGGCTTTCGATCATGGACAACCTGGCGGCCAAGAACGGGGTGCGGATCGCGCGGCGTGAGGTGGGCGAGGAGAAGCGCGTCGGGGATATTTTTGAATTGCCAATCGAAGTGCGCGACTGGGATGCGTCCCTGGATGCGTTTGTCCATTTCCTGTTTGATCTGCAATCACAGGGTGCTATGCTCGACGTTCGCCAACTGCTGATGAAACCCAACGATCAGAAGGCCCTTCAGGGGCGGTTTGTGTTGTACTGTGCCTACACGCGCGAGGCTCCGATTGCGGCGCCTGGCGCGGCACCGGTACCGGCCGTGGACGCGGGCGCGGCGGCGGAAACACCGTGATGAACGGTAATCGGATTATGAGCAAGCGACGACAACGCGATTTTTCTCTCCGGGTACTGGTGGTGGCGCTGTGCGGTGCATTTGTGACGCTGGCGCTGGCGCAGGCGCCGGACAGCGGCACGCTGCGGTTGAAATTCAATGCGGCGCCGATTGACCTTCTGCTCGAAGCCTATGCGGAGCAAACGGGGCGCACGCTGCTGCTGGCGCCGAGCCTGCCCCAGGCCAACATCACGCTGCGCAGCCAGGGCAGTCTCTCGAAATCGGAATATCTCGAAGCGATTGAGACCGTGCTGGGCATGAACGGGGTGGCGTTGTTGCCGGAGGGGGAGAAGTTTGCGCGCGTGGTGCCGAACAAGGAGGCGCGCCAGGAGCCCATGCCGATTGTCCTCCCCGATGCGGAAGGTGAAGGCGCGGCGGACACGAATAACGCGGCGCTGATCAGCCAGATGATTCCGCTGAAGCACATCGAGGCGGCTGAGGCGCAGCGGGCGATCCAGCCATTGCAGCACAGCTACGCGCAAGCGCATGTGTTCGAGGGAATCAACAGCCTGCTGCTCACGGATACGGCGGCGAACATCAACCGTGTGATGCAGGTTATCGCGATGGTTGACCAGCCGATCGAGGCGCGCGAGGAACCGATCGTGGTACAGATTCATTACGCCAAAGCCTCGGAGATCAAGGCCAAGCTGGAGCAGATTCTGGCCGAGGCGCAGGGGGAGCAAAAGTCCACCGTCCAGCGGCAGCGTGAGAGCGGCGCGCCGGGCGTGGAGCCGACGCCGGCGGGGGATATTCCGTCGGTGACGCCGGGTGGCATCATCCGGGCGCCGCGGCGCGGGAGCGCGGAGAGCAGGGCGGATGTGGCGGACGAGGTGGATCGCGGGATCATTCGCGGGCAGGTCAAAATCGTGGATGACGACCGCACGAATATTCTGATCATCATCACGCGGCCGGAAAACATGTCGTTCTTTGAAAAGATTATCAAGGTGCTGGATGTGGAGACTTCGCCGGACGTGCTGGTGCGCATATTCCGGCTCGAATTCGCGGAAGCCGAAAAGATCGCGGGCATGCTCAATGACTTAATTGGCGCGGCGAGCCCGGACGACAAATCCGCCACGACGCCGGCGGATGGCGACGGCGATGCAGGGGAGACGGGGGGCGGCACGGCGTTGCGCGA
>CAMFEP010000060.1 GCA_945949405.1 Kiritimatiellales bacterium | reverse complement strand
CTGGAGTTTTTGATTGGGGATCGGACGTTGGTGGCAGGGGATAGCGCGGGGGGGATTTCGACGTGGCAGATGCTACGGGAAGGGGGAACGACGCTGCACCTGGTGCGGGTGAATGTTTTTCAGCCCCACGCATCGCGCATCGTGGCGATCTCGCCATCGCGTCGGGACAAGGGATTTCTGACGATGGACGCGTTGGGCGGGATACACCTGAACTATGGAACCACGGGCAAGACGCTGATCCAGATGGCCGCAGGGGAACCGATGGCGGCGGTGATGTTTGCGCCCAAGGCGGACGGGCTGCTGGCGGTGGGTGGCGACGGCGCGATTCACTCATGGGGCTTGAAGAATCGGCACCCCGAGATCACGCTCAACAGTCTTTTCGGAAAAGTTTGGTACGAGGGCTATGAGGAGCCCGCGTATGTTTGGCAATCCACGGGCGGAACGGACGATTTTGAGGCCAAGTTGAGTTTGACGCCGCTGCTGTACGGCACGCTGAAGGGCACGCTGTACGCGTTGATGTTCGCCATTCCGATCGGGTTGCTGGGGGCGCTGTATGCATCGCAGTTCATGCATCCGAATCTGCGCCAGCGCATCAAGCCGATCGTTGAAATCATGGCGGCGATGCCCAGCGTGGTGCTGGGGTTTATCGCGGGGCTGTGGCTGGCGCCGAACATGGAAAAAGTCGTGCCGGGGATTTTCATCATGCCATTCGCCATCGCGGCCTGCATTCTTGCGGCGGTTGTGATCTGGCGGGTGATGCCCGAAGGGATTCGCCGTTCCGTCAAGCCAGGCTATGAAATCGTGTTGCTGGTGCCGGTGGTATTGTTGGGGAGCTGGCTGGCGCTGCGCATCGGGGCGGGGGTGGAGCAGGCCTTGCTGCATGGCGACTACCGGGTCTGGATGTTGAAGGTGTTGCAGATTCCGTTTGACCAGCGCAATTCAATGGTCGTTGGTTTTGCGATGGGGTTTGCGGTGGTGCCGATTATTTTCACGATCGCGGAAGATTCGCTCTCGAGTGTGCCGCAGCACTTGCGCGCGGCTTCGCTGGCGCTGGGCGCGACCCCGTGGCAGACGGCGATCCAGGTGATTCTGCCCACGGCGAGCCCGGGGATATTTTCGGCGATCATGATCGGGCTTGGCCGGGCGGTGGGCGAAACGATGATCGTGCTGATGGCCACGGGGAACACCCCGATGATGAACATGTCCATCTTTAGTGGATTTCGGGCGTTATCCGCGAATATCGCGGTGGAACTGCCCGAGGCGCCGGATGGCGGGACCTTGTTTCGCGTGCTGTTTCTGGCGGCGCTGTTGCTATTCGCGCTGACCTTCGTGATGAACACGGCAGCGGAGTTGGTCCGGCTGCGGTTGCGAAAGCGATATCGGTATCTTTAAGCAGAGGCGGGCGTCGCGAGCGACGCCCCTACAAGTTCACGATCAGGCAAGGCGAAGAAGACGTTGGACATGCGAAAATTCTGGAAAGATGGCGATGCGTTCGTGTGGCTGACTGGCGGGGCGCTGGCTTTTGCGCTGCTGATGGTCACGGGTTTGATCCTGTTGATCCTGACCAACGGGTTGGGATTTTTCTGGCCGGCCGAGGTGTGTACGTTCGGCTTGAAAGACGGGCGCACGGTGATCGGGCAGATCACGGGGCGGGAGTTTATTCCACAGCCCGACGCGCCAGCGGGGACGCCCTTGCGGGAGCGGATTCAAGTGCGGCAGGGCAATCGCGATTTGTACGGCGTGGATTTTCTGTGGATCGATGAAGATGCGATCATCAGCCGCGAGGCGCCGGCGGACCTGGTGGTGATCGAGCGGCGTGAGTGGGGGAATTTCTACGGGCGGGTGGGAGGCGTGCGCGATGTCAATGGGGCCACGGATTTGGCGGGAGAGGCGGCCTGGCAGGGGCTTCTGGCGCGCATGCCCGGGGTGCACCGGCTCAACGACGAAATCCTGGATCTTGAGCGCAATCAGATCGGACGCATCAACACGGGGCAGGAAGAGATTCGTCTGCGGCTGAAAAAACTGGCTTTGCAGGGCGTGACGACTGGAGCGGGCGTCGAGGCCTTGCAGGACGAGCTGGCCGCACTGCAGGCGGACTATGCCGGGAAGCGCGAGGCGCTGAGGACACTGCGGACGAAGACCAAGGCCGTGGTGGTGTTGCAGGCGGCGGGGGGCAAGCAACTGGAACTGCCGTTGGCGGATGTGGTGCGTGTGTACCGGCCGAATGGCATGAGCACGGCCCGGAAAATTGGTGTTTATGCGGGTAAATTGTGGGAATTTTTGGCGGATGATCCGCGCGAATCGAATACCGAGGGTGGGGTATTTCCGGCGATTTTCGGCACGGTGATGATGGTGATGATCATGAGCATCATCGTTACGCCGCTGGGGGTGATTTCGGCGTTTTACCTGCGCGAATACGCGAAACAGGGGCCGCTGGTGAGCGCGGTGCGCATCGCGGTGAACAATCTGGCGGGGGTGCCGTCGATCGTGTTTGGCGTTTTCGGTGTTGGGTTCTTCATATACTTTCTGGGCGGGCATATTGACCGGATTTTTTATCCCGAGGCGTTACCGACGCCCACGTTTGGCACCGGCGGGATCTTGTGGGCGTCGCTGACCCTGTCCCTGCTGACGGTGCCGGTGGTGATTGTGGCGACGGAGGAGGGGCTGGCGGCGATTCCGGGGGGGGCGCGCGAGGCATCGCTGGCGTTGGGCGCGACGAAATTTGAGACCACATGGCGGGTGGTGTTGCCGGCGGTGATGCCGGCGATTTTGACGGGGCTGATCCTGGCGATGGCGCGGGCGGCGGGCGAGGTGGCGCCATTGATGATCACGGGGGTGGTCAAGCTGGCGCCGACGCTGCCGCTGGACGGCACATGGCCCTTCCTGCATCTCGATCGCAAGTTCATGCATCTGGGGTTCCACATTTACGATGTGGGGTTTCAGTCCCCGAACGTGGACGCGGCGCGTCCGATGGTGTTCATGACGACGATTCTATTGCTGGTGATCGTGCTCGTCTTGAATCTAGCCGCAATCATGTTGCGCGGGAAGTTGCGCAAGAAATATACCGTCACGGCGCTTTAGGAGACCACCATGCCCACTGACATACGGCCACAAGTTTTAAACCGCGACACGCCGGACGATCCGCCTTCCGAGCCGGGGATGATCGACATTGCCGACCTGACGTTGCACTACGGGACAAAAAAGGCGCTGGATGCGGTTTCGATGAAGATTCCGGGACACCGGGTGACGGCGTTTATCGGGCCTTCGGGATGTGGAAAGTCCACGTTACTGCGGTGTCTCAACCGCATGAACGATCTGGTTGACGGGGTGCGCATTGCGGGCAGCATCCGGATACACGGACAGGACATACACGATCCCACGATGAACGTCACGGAGCTGCGCAAGCGGGTCGGGATGGTGTTCCAGAAATCGAATCCGTTCCCCAAGACCATTTACGACAACGTGGCCTACGGGCCGCGCGTGCTGGGGATTGCCCAGCGTGGCGACCTGGATGGGATTGTCGAAAAGAGCCTGAGAGGGGCGGCGTTGTGGGATGAGGTGAAGGACCGGTTGCGGGACAGCGCGCTGGGCTTGTCCGGGGGGCAGCAGCAGCGGTTGTGCATTGCGCGGGCGATTGCGGTGGAGCCCGAGGTGCTGCTGATGGACGAGCCCTGCTCGGCGCTGGATCCGATCGCGACGGCGAAGGTCGAAGATTTGATGCTGGACCTCAAAAAGCGCTTCACGATTGTGATCGTAACCCACAACATGCAGCAAGCCGCGCGGGTTTCGGACATCACGGCCTTCATGTATGTGGGGCACCTCGTGGAGGTGGGGATCACGCAGGAACTATTCACCACGCCACGGGAGAAGCAGACCGAGGACTACATCACAGGCCGGTTCGGTTGAGCGGGAGGATCGCGCGGCGGACACGCGGTCCGGAACGGAAGCAAACATGGGCGTGCATTTTCAACGGGAGCTTGAGCGGTTACAGCGGCAGATTCTCACGCTGGGCGCCGAGGTGCAGCTGGACGTGAGCACGGCGGTGCGTTCCGTGGTCAGGCGCGATCTGGCGCTGGCGAGGACGGCGATTGCGCGCGAGGAACTGACCAACACGATGGAAGTGGATATCGAAGAGGAGTGCCTGAAGATTCTGGCGCTGTACCAGCCGGTGGCCACGGATTTGCGCCATGTTGTGGCGGCGCTGAAGATCAACCAGAACCTGGAGCGCATCGGCGACCTGGCCGTGCATGTCGCGGAGCGCGGCATCAAACTGGCGGCGCATCCGCCGATGGCCCTGCCGCCCGAGATCGAGGCCATGGCGGGCAAGGCGCAGGGGATGCTGAAGCGGGTGCTGGACGCCTTTGTCACGCAGGACAGCGTCGGGGCCCACGCAGTATGCACGGACGATGCGGAGATCGACGTCTTGCGGCGTGCGGTCAACCAGCAGGTGGAGGCGGCGGTCAAGCGCAACCCGGCGATGTTCGAGCCGCTGGTGCAGATCATGCATATCGCGCGGCACCTGGAGCGCATCGCCGATCATGCCACGAATTTCGCGGAAGATTTGATTTATCAGGTCGAAGGCCGCATTGTGAGGCACACGGCAGAGGTATCGGATGCGGGAAAACAGGAGTTGGGGTGAGTTTACATTTGGTTCGTGATTTGGAAGCCCTGAAGCAATTGTTGCTGGGCGCGTGCGCCGTTGTGGAAAAAAGCGTGGCCCTGGCGGTGCGGGCGCTGGAAACGCAGGACGCGGCGCTGGCGCGCCAGATCATTGACGCGGACGACGAGATTGACGCGCTTGAAGTGCGCGTGGAGGAGGAGGCGCTCAAGCTGCTGGCGCTGTACCAGCCGGTGGCGGTGGATCTGCGCTGGATCGTTTCGGCGATCAAGATCAACAGCGACCTGGAGCGCATCGGCGACCTGGCGGTAAACATCGCCCAGCGCGCGGAGCGGCTGGCGGGGATTCCGCCGCCGCGAGCCAAGCTGGACCTGGGACTGATGGCGGAAAAGGCGCTGGCGATGCTGCGGGGCAGCCTGGACGCGCTGTTCAACATGGATTCGGCGCTGGCCTGGAAGGTGTGCGAATCCGACGACGAGGTGGACGCGCTGAACCGGGAGAATTACGACCGTGTCCGGGAAGCGCTGCTGGCAGTTCCGGAAGACGTGGACTTTTTGATACAGGCGCTGGGCGTGTCGCGCAGCCTGGAGCGCGTCGCGGACCATGCCACCAACATCGCGCAGGACGTGATCTACATGAACGAAGGGCACATTGTGCGGCATCGCCGCCAACCGCCCGGTGGCGAGGGCGCGCCCGTGAAAGCGTGAGGGAATCATGGCACATGAATCGATCCTGGTGGTTGAAGACGACGAAGACATTCTGGAGCTGATCACGTACAACCTGCGGCGCGAGGGGTACAGCGTGATGACGGCCGAGACGGGCGAGCAGGCGCTGGAAAAGGCGCGCACGCGTCCGCCTGCGCTGGTGCTGCTGGATTTGATGCTGCCCAAAATGGACGGGCTGGAAGTGTGCCGGCGCTTAAAGGCGGACGAAAAGACGCGCACGGCCAAGATCATCATGGTCACGGCCAAGGGTGAAGAGTCCGACGTGGTGGCGGGGCTGGAGCTGGGGGCGGACGATTACGTGAGCAAGCCTTTCAAGCCGCGGGAGCTTGTGGCGCGGATTCGCAGTGTGCTGCGGCGCGGGGGTGATGAGGCGCAGGGGAAGACGTCCGAGCGGATCGATGTCGCGGGCATGGTGATCGATGGCGGGCGTCGCAGCGTGACGCTGGCGGGCAAGCCGGTGGAACTGACCTATACCGAGTTCCAGGTGCTGCTGGTGCTGGCGCGGCGGCCGGGCTGGGTGTTTACGCGGTATCAGATCGTGGATGCGGTGCGCGGTGAGGATTATCCGGTGACTGACCGGGCGGTGGACGTGCAGATGGTGGGCTTGCGCAAGAAGCTGGGCAAGTACGGCAAGTACATCGAAACCGTGCGGGGGGTTGGGTATCGGTTCAAGGATGAGGCGCCGACTTGAAGACACGCCTATTCTGGGTGTTGCTGCCATCCTATCTGGTGATTCTCGGGGTCTGTATCGCCGCCATCACCTGGGCTAACAATCGCACGATCCACTCCTCGGAGCATGCGCGACAGCGCGACCAGATGGCCGCCGTGGCGCGTGTCATCGCGACGCGGCTGGAGGAAGCGCCGGGGTTATCGTCCCTTCCGATCCAGGACATTTGCAGGGCGGCGGACAAGGCCGCAGGGTTGCGGGTGACGGTGGTGATCCCGGATGGCACGGTGGTGGGAGACAGCCGCGCGGATCCGGCGCGCATGGATAACCACAGCGACCGGCCCGAGGTGGCGGCGGCGCTGCGCGGTGAGTTGGGCGAGGGGCGGCATTTTAGCACCACCGTGCGGCGCGACATGTTTTACGTGGCAGTGCCTGTGCAGCAAGGCCAGGCGGTGCTGGGCGCCGTGCGCGTGGCGTTAGAAATGGAACGTATCAGCGCCATGGAGCACGCGTTGCATGGCAAGCTCACGGCCAGCTTCCTGCTGATTGCGCTGGTGTCCATCGTGGCCAGCTTTGTGGTGGCGCGGGGCATTTCGCGTCCGCTGGCGCGGGTGGAGGAAGGGCTGCGCGCGCTGGCAGCAGGCGATTTGCAGCGGCGGCTGCCGCGCCAATCGATCCGTGAATTCGATGCCTTGGGCACCACGATCAACCGCATGGCCGATCAGTTACGCGAGCGCATTGATGTGGTGACCCGACAAAAGGGCGAGCAGGAAGCGCTGGTGACCTGCATGGCGGAGGGCGTGCTGGCGGTGGATCGGGAGAAGCATGTGCTCACGCTCAACCGCGCGGCGGAGGCGGTTTTTGGCGTGCGGGAGGCAGACGTGAAGGGGCGCAGCGTGGTGGAAGTCATTCGCAATGCGGATTTGCTGCGGCTCGTCGAGACCACGCTGGCGAACGCGGGCCAAGTGGATGGGGAGGTGTTCGTGCCGGATGGCGAACGCTTCTTGCAGGTCACGGGTCGGTTACTGCGCGGGCCGGAGAATGGGCCACGCGGCGCGGTCCTGGTGATGAACGACGTCACGCGGCTGCGGCGGCTGGAGCGGATGAGGCGCGATTTCGTGGCGAATGTGTCGCACGAACTGAAGACGCCGATCACCAGCATTCGCGGGTTTGCCGACACGCTGCTCGATGGCGAGCACGATCCGGAGACCGCGAAGCGCTTCCTCGAAAAAATCGCGAAGCAGGCAGAGCGGCTGCACACGTTGATCGAGGATATTCTGGCGCTGTCGCGGGTGGAGCATGCCTCGGAGCGCGGCGAGATTGAACTGACGCCGGGAACGCTGGCGCCGGTGCTGGATGGCGCGGTGCGCGCCTGCCAGAGCGCGGCGGCGGAGCGTGGGAACACGGTGGAAATTCAGTGCGCCGGCGATCTGACGGCGCGGATCAACGCGCCGCTGCTCGAGACGGCGGTGATTAATCTGGTCGACAACGCGATCAAATATGGCGGGGAATTTCAGACGATCCGCGTGAAGGCCGAGCGGGGGGTGGAGGGGTGCGTGATTCAGGTGGCGGACGAGGGGCCGGGGATTTTGAAGGCGCACTGGGAGCGGCTTTTCGAGCGGTTTTACCGGGTGGATCAGGGGCGCAGCCGCAGCCAGGGTGGGACGGGGCTGGGGCTGGCGATCGTCAAGCACGTGGCGCTGGCGCATGGCGGGCAGGTGCGGGTGCACAGCGAGATGGGCAAGGGCAGCGTGTTTTCGATTTTGCTGCCATAGGGTGGCGGGCGCGGGTGGGTTGGTGGGGAAGGCGGTCGCACAAGGGAAGCGGTGTGCGCTTGGTGCGAATCTGGAACGGCATCTTCGCCCCACCCGGGCGCTTCCCGGAGTCGGCGCATACTCGGAGTATAGCGCCGGCTCCGGAGCGCGCCCGCTTGGGGCAAATCTGCCATTCCATATTCGCATCCAGCCTACGGCTGGCAAGCCCTCCTGCGTCGGGCAGCCAAGCGCACACCGCACTTGCCATCGCCCTTCGATGACTCGGGCGAGTTCGGATTCGGATCCAAGGCTTTCCAGGCTTGCGGTGGGGTGGCCACGGGGTATCATGCACGGCTTTGAGGGCAGCATGAATTCCAACGCACAAGGCAACCGCGACGGGAGTGTGGGGATTGTCCGGACGGAGACGATCCGACTTGATCTGCCGCCGGGCGGGTATGTGCTGGACAATGGGGCGCGGCTGACTCAGATCGATGTGGCCTACGAAACCTACGGCCAGCGTTCACCGAAAGATGACAATGTGGTCTTCGTGTGCCACGCGCTTTCGGGAAATGCGCATGCTGCGGGTACCCATGTAAATCCCGAGCCCGAAGAACCCGGCGCGTGGTGGGATGCGATGATCGGGCCGGGCAGGGGCATTGATACCGATCATTACCATGTGGTTTGCGCGAACGTGTTGGGCGGGTGCAAGGGGACGACGGGGCCCGCGTCGATCGAGCCCGCGACGGGCAAGCCATATGGATCGCGCTTTCCGGATTTGACGGTGGGCGACATCGTGGGTGTGCACCGGTTGCTGCTGCTACAGCTGGGGATCCGGCGGCTGGCGGTGGTGGTGGGGGGCTCCTTCGGGGGGATGCAGGTGATCGAGTGGGCCGTGCGCTTCCCGGACATGCTCGACCGCTGCATCGTGATTGCGTCCTGCGCCGGGCTGACCGCGCAGGCGCTGGCGTTCGACATTGTCGGGCGCAAGGCGATCACCTTCGACCCCGACTGGCAGGGGGGCGACTACTACGGCACTGGGCGCATTCCGGCGAAGGGGTTATCCCTGGCGCGCAAGGTGGGGCACATCACCTACCTGTCGCGCGAGATCATGGCCGAAAAATTCGGGCGCGAAAAATGGACGAAGGAAGATGTCGTCGCCGGCACGGGGACGGGGGATTTGGAATCGCGGTTGGATAAATTTCAGGTGCAGACGTATTTGGAATATCAGGGCGAAAGATTCACGCGGCGGTTCGATGCCAATTCGTATCTCAAGATCACGCGGGCGATGGACGAGTATGACGTGGCGGGGAAGCATGGGAGCCTGGAGGCGGCGTTTGCGCGGGTGCAGTGCAAGGTGCTGGTGGTGGCGGTGAGTTCGGACTGGCTGTTTCCGCCGGAGCAATCCACGGACATCGCCAACGCGATGCTGCGCGCGGGCAAGCCGGTGTCCTGCTGCCTCTTAAATGCGCCGCATGGGCACGATGCGTTTTTGGTGGATGTGGAATATCTTGCGGAAGTCATTCGCGCATTTTTGCCGTGGGTCGAGGCGGTACCCACGCCTGGCGCGGCAGCTGCATCGACTTTGCCGGCGGCGGATGCGGCGGACGTGAGTCGTTCGCAATACGACAGCATTGCTCGAATGGTGCGGACGGGGAGCAAGATTCTGGATTTGGGGTGTGGTGGGGGTACGCTGCTGACGCGCCTTGCACGGGAGAAAGAGGCGCAGGGCGTGGGGGTGGAGATTGACATTCGGCATGTGCTCGAGGTGCTCGATCGCGGGCATGACATCGTGCAGGCGGACATCGATGCGGGGCTGGCGATGATACCGGACGGGACGTATGACTACGCGATTTTGAGCGAGACGTTGCAGGTGGTGAAAAAGCCGCGCTTCGTGTTGAGCGAAATGCTGCGCGTGGCGAAGGAGGGAATTGTGTCCTTCCCCAATTTCGCCAACTGGCGGCACCGGGTGAGCCTGGGGTTGACGGGGCACATGCCCAAGAACAAGGCGCTGCCATTCGAGTGGTACGACACGCCGAACATTCACCTGTTCACCTACCATGACTTCCTGGAATTATGCCGGGCGGATGGGATCGCGATACGGGAGGCGGTGTTTTTGACGCATGACGTGGTGGGGCGTGCCTTGGTGGGAATGGGAGCGGCGAATCTGGGGGCGAATTCGGTGCTGGTGCGGATTGCGCGGGCGAGGGCGTGATGTGGGATGCGGGATGCGGGATGCGGGATGTGGGATGTGGGATGTGGGATGCGCGATGCGGGATGTGGGATGGGGGATGCGGGAAGGCGTGAGGGGTTGCCATGAGATTTGAGGATCGGCTGGCGAAGGTTTTGCCCTCGGTTGCGGGGCGGATGGTGGAAGGCTGGGCCTTTCCCGGAAGCGGGAGCACGGACAAGAGCCTGAAATTGCGCGGGCCCAAGGCCGTGCAAAAGGTGCTGCACGACTTGATCGCGGTGCTATTCCCGGGGTGCCACGGGGAGGAATTGCCGGAGGGGGCGGCGCGCGAGGCGTTTGTGCGCAACACGGTGAGCACGACGGTGCATGCCCTGGCGCAGCATATCCGGCTGGCGCTCGATTATGAAGCCAGCGCGCCCGGCGGCAACGGGGCGGGCGAGCAGGCGGTGGCGGCGCAGGCGGAGCAACTCGCGCTGGAATTTGCCGAGGGATTGCCGGAAATCCAGCGGCTCTTGCAGACGGATATTCTGGCGGCCTACGAAGGCGATCCCGCGGCGCGCTCCACGATGGAAGTCGTGCAAAGTTATCCGGGGCTATATGCGATCGCGGTGCACCGCGTGGCGCATTTTTTGTATGCCCGCAACGTGCCGCTGATTCCGCGGATCATGTCCGAGCTGGCGCATTCGCAGACGGGGATCGACATCCATCCCGGCGCGCAGATTGACGCGGCGTTTTTCATCGATCACGGCACGGGCGTGGTGATTGGTGAGACGGCGCGGATCGGGCGCAACGTGAAGCTGTACCAGGGCGTGACCCTGGGGGCCTTGAGTTTCCAGAAGGACGACCAGGGGCGGCTGGTGAAGGGGATCAAGCGGCACCCCAACGTCGAGGAATTCGTGGTGATTTACGCGGGGGCGACGATATTGGGTGGCGACACGACGATTGGGGCGCACTCGGTGATTGGGGGTAACGTGTGGCTGACGCACTCGGTGCCGCCGCACTCGAAGGTGTACAATCAGCAGCCGAGCCCGCTGATTCAGAATGCCAAGGCGGCGAAGCCGGTGCGCAAGAAGGCGTAGCGGGGGGCGGGTTGGAGCGGATTGGGAGTGGCCGCAAAAAGGCGCAAAAGGCGCAGAGCGGAGACCGCGTCCGGAGGCCGCGGTCCACCTCGGAGCCGGGGTCATCGACCCCGGCTACAGGGAAGGTCGCTGAAATTACATCTCACGCGCACCATCCCGCATGCGGGACCATCGCCCTTCGCCCCTCGACAAGCTCGGGGCAGGCTGACTCGGGCGATTTCGGAGCGGGCAAGCGAAACGAGATTGAGAATCAATCGTCCAGTTGGGTGAGATATAACCGAAAGTTGTGGATGAGGAAAAAACGAGCGTATCCTTCTGAAGCACAAAATCAGAAGCCCGGCCGCCAAGCCGGGAGAAGGACTACGCTCGATGAAAGAGGATACTGCGGACAGTTCGACGGATCAACCGGTGATTGCG
>CAMFEP010000059.1 GCA_945949405.1 Kiritimatiellales bacterium | reverse complement strand
TGTATGGGCTGCGCGGGGAGGCGGATCGGCCCATTGTCATTCGCGGCGAGCCGGGGGTGATCATCGAGCCGGTGGAGCGCGATGGTATCCTGATCATGGGGGAGGACAAGACCGAGTACCTCGTGATCGAGGGGCTGACCGTGCGCGGCGCGAAGCGGGCGGGGATCATGGTGAACAGTTCGAAGCATGTCACCATTCGCCATTGCATCATGGCGGATAACCGGGTGTGGGGTATTCAGGCGATCATGAGCGACCACATCACGGTCGAAGACTGCGAGCTCTCGGGATCCAAGGAGCAGCACGGGGTCTACTTCAGCACCACGGACCATCCGGTGGTGCGCCGGTGCCGGATTCATGACAATGCCGGGTGTGGCGCGCATTTCAATGGCGATGTGACGGAAGGCGGGGATGGGATGATCATGGGCGCGATCGTGGTGGATAGCATTTTTTACGGCAATGGGAAGACGGGCGGGTCGGCGATCAACAGGGATGGCGTGGCGCATGCGCGGATTCTCAACAATTTGATTTTTAATAATCGCTCGGGAGGGATCACGTCATTCAAGGGTAATGGCATTCGCGCGGGCGATGAGCATGTGATTGAGAACAATACCGTGTGGTTTGCGCCCAAGGCCGGACGGTTTGCGATCCAGGTGCTTGGCAACGTCACCAATGTGGCGATTGTGCGCAATGTGCTGGTGGCAGGGCGGGGGCCGGTGTTGGAGGTTTCCGATGCGGCCGTGGGCGGCATCCATGGCGACTATAACGTGTATTTCATGCGCGGCACCGGCAACGTGATTGACGTGGACGGCCGGCGCATGGATCTGGCGGCGTGGCAGGAACTCACGCGGCGGGACGCGCGGTCATTGACGCTGAATCCCGAGTTTACCAATCCGGGAAATTCGAATTTCACGATCACGGCGAAGTTGCCGAGGGATTGGCCGGCGGTGGGGTATCAGGCAAAGTAACGCGCCATTCCGGGCGCTTGACACAAGCGCCCCTACACAATGAATTCTTTGGATCAGCCTTTCATTTCCGTCGTCATTCCGGCGTACAACGCGGCGGGGACGATTCGCGAAGCGCTGGCGTCGGTGGAGGTGCAGGGGCGGGCGGATCTGGAAGTGATCGTCGTGGACGATGCGTCCCGCGATGAGACGCCGCGGATTTTGCGGGATGAGGTTGCCGGGCGGGCGGGTTACATTGTGCTGCCGCTCGCGCGCAACGGTGGGCCGGCGGGGGCGCGCAACGCCGGGGTGGCGCGGGCGCGGGGGACGTGGATCGCGTTCCTCGATGGTGACGATGCGTGGATGCCGGGGCGGATGGCGCTGCAACTGGCGCTGGCGGGGAAGCACCCCGATGTGGCGCTCTGGTGCGGAGGCACGGTGCCACTTATGCCCAATGTATCCGTGCCGGCGGTTATCGCGCCGCCAACCATGCGCGATTTGCCACTCAAGGAATTTGTCTATCACAACGCCGTGGCGACCTCGACCGTGCTGGTACGGCGCGCGGCGCTGGCGGCGGTGGGCGGGTTCGACGAACAGTTTGTGGGGCCCGAGGATTACGACTTGTGGATGCGGCTGGCGCGGGCGCATCGGCTCGTGCGGATCGAGCAGCCGCTGTCGCGCTACCGCCTGGTGCCGGGAAGTTTGAGCATGGACGACCGCAAATTTCTGCCGCAGGTATTGCGGGTGCTCGAGAAAGGATTTCGCGCGGGCGGGGCGCTGGCGGAATTTGCGGGCTTGCGTGAGGCCTCGGTGGCGACGCAATACTGGAATGCATCCTGGATGGGGTTCAACCGCGGTGCGCGCGGGCTGGCGTTGCGGTACTGGTGGAGGGCGTATCGCATGGATCACAGTTCGGAGGTGGGCGCGGCCCGTCCGTGGGGGCGGTTGTTGTTGCGGTATTTAGCGGGGCGGCGCGAATTTGCGGGGGCGGATGGTTCCGCGGGAATGGAAGGAGGCGTACCATGACGGCCACGCTGCGAAGTTTTGCAAAGTCGATTGTGCATCGCGGTTTGCCGGTGCCGGGTTTTATACGGCCCTTGATTCGCGCGGCGTACCGGGCGGGGGTGTGCGGGGTCGAGGGGCTGGCGTTCGTGCGCAAGGTGTTTTGGGTCGAGCCGGTGTTGCGCTCGGTTTGCGCGCATGTGGGAAAAAATCTGCGCGCCGAGTGCCTGCCCTACATGCGCGGTACGGGGCGGCTTTCCATCGGGGATCATGTGAATCTTTCGGGGCGCAGCAGCTTTTACTTCATGCACGGCATGCCCGAGACGCCGTCGATCACGATTGGCGACCATACGTTTATTGGCAATGGCAGCACGCTGGCGGCGGCGCGGGAAATCCGGATTGGGGCGCATTGTTTGCTCTCCGCGCTGGTGCGAATTCACGATAACGACGGGCATCCGCTCGATCCCGGGCGGCGGCTGCGCCACGAGCCGATCACGATAGCGGAGGTGGCGCCGGTGATCATCGAGGACAACGTGTGGATCGGCGCGGGCGCCACGATTCTGAAGGGCGTGCGCATCGGGCGCGATGCGGTGATTGGCACCGGGGCGGTGGTCACGAGTGACGTGCCGGCGGGAACCATTGTGGCGGGCAATCCGGCGCGGGTGGTGAAGTCGCTGGAAGGAACTGGACAACCGCGAATGGACGCGAACGGACGCGAATAGGCGGGATTGGAATTCGCGATTATTTGCGTTATTCGCGGTTTTCAATTTGAAAACTCTTTTCTTCTGCAATCTGATTCCCGACAAACGCGGGGCGTATGAGGCGCTGCTGGTGGCGTTGGGGCGGGAGTTTCGCGCGGCGGGGGATGAACTTGTGCTGGTCTTCGCGCGCGACCCGGTGCCGGCGGTGGCGGCGGAATTTCGCGCCGCGGGGTTGCGCTGGGAACTGATCGAAGGGTGGTCGTCCGGTGCGGGGCGCGAGCATGCCTGGGCTTTTTGCCGGCCTGCGCTGGGACTCGTGCGGCGCGAGCGTCCGGACGTGGCGGTGGTGAATTTTGGCAACGAATTGCCCACGCTGGCGGTGGCGCTGGCCACGCCGCGGACGCGCTGGGTCTGGGTGCAGCATCAGCAGATGCAGGATCCCTCGCCGCTGGCGCGGCATGTATCGCGCATCCGCTTGTTGAGTTTCGCGGTGGCGCATTTCATTGCCGTGTATGAAGGCGGGCGCGAGTCGCTGCGCAAGCGCGGCATATCGGCCAAGCGGGTGTCGTTCGTGGACAACGCGATTCAGGACTTTATGCCCACGCGCCCGGCGGGGTGGCTGGCCCAGGAGTTGGGGTTGGCTCGTGATACGCCGCTGGTGGTGACCACGGGGTGGCTTATTCCGAGGAAGCGCATTGATTTTGGCCTGCGCGCTTTTGCTCGTGTCGTGGGGGATGCCGTGTTGTTGGTGATCGGCGAGGGGCCGGAGCGGGCGGAGTTGGAGCGGCTCGCGGGAGAATTGGGCGTTGCTGGGCGCGTGCGATTTCTGGGGCGGCGCAACGACGTGCGCGAAATTCTGCCGGAATGCGCGGTGCTGATGCATACGTCGCTTGCCGAGACCTGTACGTACGCGATTACGGAGGCGATGGCGGCCAGCGTGCCGGCAGTGGTGACGGAGGCGGGAGCGGCGCGGGAGCAGATTGCGGATGGCGAGAGCGGTTTCGTGCTGGCGCGGGAGGATGTCGATGGGCTGGCGGGGCGGTTGTCGTTGCTGTTGAACGATGCGGCGATGCGCGCACGCTTCGGCGCGGCGGCGCGCGCACGATTTTTGGCGCGGTACACGCTGGAAAATTCGGCGCGGCGCTACCACGAATTGTATCGCGCGGTGGCGGGGCGCTGAAGGCTGGCAGGCGTGGAAGCCTGCCGCCACGCCAGCCCAAGCGAAGAGCACATGGCCAAGATTCCACAGGTTTGTCACGTTGTTATTTCGCTGAATCATGGCGGGCTGGAGAAGCTTGTCGTGGATTGGACGAATGCGCGCAATCGGCGTCAACCGGGGTCGACGGCGGTGTGCTGTCTGGATGTGGCCGGGGATCTGGCGGGGGATGTTCTGGGCGACGCGGTATTTTGCCTGGAGGCGCGGCGGGGGCGGTTCCCGTGGGACATGGCGGCGGTGACGCGATTGCGTACATGGGCAGTGGCGAGGGGGGCGACGACGATTCTGCATTCGCACAACCTCGCGGCGCAGCAATATGCGGCGCTGGCGGCGCGCGGGACGGGACTGGGGCATTTGCATACCGAGCATGGTTCCAATGTGCATGTGGCCGGGCTGAAAAATATATTGCGCCACCGGCTGCTCGCGCGGGCCACGGATCTGCTGGTGGCGGTGTCGGGGGACACGGCGCGGCGCATGGCGGCGGCGTGGGGCGTGCGTGCGGAGCAGGTGCGGGTGATTCCCAATGGCGTGGCGCCGCATGTCCCCGCGGGGGATGCCGCCGTGGCGGCGCTGCGGCGTGAATTTGGGGTGGCGGAGAATGGGATCGTGATCGGCACGGTGGGGCGGCTCGCGACCGTGAAGGGGTTTGACAGGTTGCTGGAATTTTTGCCGGCGGTGTTGGCGCAAATACCGCATGCGGTGTGCGTGCTGGTCGGGGATGGTCCGGAGCGCGCGACGCTGGAGGCGCGATCGCGGCAACTTGATCTGGACGACCGGGTGCACTTTGCGGGCTTTCGTCGGGACACGCGTGCATTTTATGAATGGTTTGATTTGTATGTGGCGCCGTCGCGCAGCGAGGGGTTGCCGGTGGCGTTGCTGGAGGCCATGGCGGCGGGGTGCCCCGTGCTGGTCACGGACGTGGGGGAGCAGCGCGCGGTGCTCGACGATGGCCGGGCGGGGGGGCTGTTGCCGGAGAATGCGCACGATTGGGCGGGGGCGATTGTGGCACGGTTGCACGGTGAAGGACGCGCAGCGGCGCGGCACATGGCGGAACAGGCGCGGCGGCGCGTGTCGGAGCAGTATGGGTTGGCGCGCACGCTGGATGCGTATGAAGGGGCGTATCGCGCGCTGGCAGCGGGGACGGCATGAAGATTTTGACGATATCCAATCTTTATCCCCGGCCCGACAGGCCGCAAGCGGGGATGTTCAATGCGCAGTTGCTTCGGGAGATGGTGGAGGGCGATGCAGTTGCGGCACTGCAGCAGATCACGCTTGTTCCCGAGTGGCGGGTGTGGCGGTGGGCGGGGATTCGGAAGTGGGTGTCGCCTTATACGGGGGGGCATGGGGTGGAGTATTGGCCGGTGTTATATGTGCCGGGGGTGGGGCGGAATTGGAGCGCGGGGACCTATGCGAGGTCGCTGAAGGGACTGGCGTCACGGGTTGCTGCGGCGGATGTGGTGTTTGCGTCGTGGCTCTATCCTGACGGGGTGGTGGCGGCCACGCTGGCGCAGGCCGCGGGGAAGCCGGCCTGGTTGATGGTGCTGGGGAGCGACGTGCAGCATCTCCAGGCACCCGCGCGGCGCAAACAGATTCTCGAGGCTTGCAGAGTTGCGGCGGGGATCGTGTGTGTCGGGCGGCATCTGGCGACGGCGTTGATTGAGGCTGGGGTCGATTCACATCGTGTGCATGTGGTGCCCAATGGGGTTGATGCCGTGCAATTTTGTTTTCGTCCGCGGGAGGTGGCGCGCACGCAACTGGCGGCGCATGGATTCCCGGCGGGTGTGACGCGGATGGTGCTGTTTGTCGGCAATCTTGTTTCCGTCAAGGCACCGGAGCGATTCCTTTGCGCGATGGCGGATCTTGCGGACCCTACCGTGCATGCGGGGTTGATCGGCACGGGGCCGATGCAAGCGGGGCTCGTGCGTTTGGCGCGGCGGCGTGGGGTCGGTGATCGCGTGCATTTCCTGGGACGCCAGGATCACGCGCACGTGGCGCTGTGGATGAACGCCGCAGATGTGCTGTGTCTGTGCAGCCGCAGGGAGGGTATGCCCAACGTGATTCTGGAGGCATTGGCTTCGGGGCTGCCGGTGGCGGCGACGGATGTGGGGGCCTGCCGCGACATGCTGGGGGATGAAGCGGCGGCGCGGCTGGCGGCGGAGGGCGATGCGGCGGCGCTGGCGCGCGCGTTGCGCGAGCTGTTGACCATGCCGGTGGATCGGGCGAAGATGGCGGCGCGCCATGGACGCCGATCGTGGAGCGATCAGGCGCGGGATATATTGCAGTTGATGCGGTAAATGCCAAATCCGAAACTCGAAATCCGAAACAAATTCGAAATTCGAATCCGGAAAGCGGCAAACAAAGTAGGGAACTTGGGAATGCGACTGGCCCGTTTGCCGATTTTTCGTTTCTTATTTCGTGCTTCCATCGGATTTCGAGTTTCGGATTTCGGATTTAATCCCATATGAATTATTGTCGAACAGGATGGATTCCGTTGGGCGTGTTTGCGGTAGCGCTGGCGGTGAACCTGGGGGCTGGCGCGGTGCAGGGGCTGAACCGGAAACTGGAAAGCGATGCGTTCTATTACTTCCAGCTGGCCACGAGTCTCGCGCGTGGCGAGGGGTATGTGATCAAGCAGGGATTCTGGCCGGAGGCGCCGTCGTTGCAACGCATGCCGGGGTGGCCGGCGGCGGCGGCGGTGGCGCTGAAGTTGACCGAAGGGCACGGCCTGCCGCGTCCGGCGGTGATGCGCACGCTTAACCTCACGATCAACGCGGCCTGCGCGGCGGCGGTGAGTTTGCTGGCGCTGGCGCTGTTTCGACGGCCGGTGGTGGGGGTGGTGGCGGGCGGGCTGTATCTGTTGCATCCGATGGGTCTCGTGTGCGCCGACGAGGGCATGTCCGAGCCGCTCTTCGTGCTGCTCGCGGTGACGGGGGCGTGGTTGCTGCAGCGCGGCTTGGCGGGAGTGACGGCGGACACGCGGTTCAACATGCGGCGCATCGCCGCGGTGCTGGCGGGGTTTTTGCTGTTGGGGCTGGCCTGTCTGGTGCGCGCCAATTTCGCCATGTGGATTTTTTTCTTTGGGGCGGGGGTGGCGTGGTGGACGTTGCGGGCGGGGTTGTGGCGTCGTCCCGCGTGGTGGGCGGTGATGTTCGTGGGGACCTTGATTTTTGTGACGCCGCCGCTGTTGTGGGCCGTGCGCAACTATCGTGTGTGCGGGGCCTTTCCGGTGATGAGTACCTTGCGCGGGCAGACCTATTATGGGGGCAACAATGCGCTCACGGCGGAGGGTTTTAAATATTGGGGATATTGGGTGTTTCCAAACGAGATTCCCGGTGAAACGCCGTTGTATGATCTTTCGCGCACGATGAGTGAACATGAGGTGGATGTCTATTATTACGAGAAGGGTCAGGCGTATTTGCGCGAACATCCGGGACGCGTGCCGGGGCTATTGTTGGGCAAGTTGATCCGGGCGTATGTGCCGGTGCCGTGGCATTGGACGGCGGGGACGCTGGGGATGGCCGGGGCGCGGATGGTGCTCTATGGGCTGTTTTTTGTGGGCGTGTGCCGCGCCTGGTGCCTGCTGGTCCGGCCGTATCCGGCAATATTTTCCGGGATGGTGTTCACGAATGTGATGATGGTGCTGACGTTTTATGGGTATTCGCGGTTTGCGTTTGCGCTCGAACCGTTTTTCATGCCCTTTGCGGCGGTGGCGTTGGTGGATTTGGTGGGCTGGCAATGGTCTTCGCAAGCGAAGCCCCTACAAGAAGTCATTTTATGATGGATGTGGTGCTGACCATCGACGTGGAGAGCTATACGGGCGACTACGAGAAGGAAGTCTTTGCCGCGGGGCTGGGGCTTGATTTTATTGTGCAGGCCTGCCGGCGGCACAAGACGGTGGGGACGTTTTTCGTGGAGACGCTGGGCGCGACGCGCTGGGGGCGCGGGCCGGTGACGGGCATTGTTGCCGCGCTGAATGCGGCGGGACAGGACGTGCAGTTGCATCTGCATCCCGTGGTGGCGCGCATCGAGGGTTTTGAGGATCATGAGGATGTGCTTTGCCACCGCGATTTGGCGACGCAGCGCATGCTGATTGCGCGTGGGCTGGAGGAACTGCGGGCCTGCGGGGCCACGAACGTGGTGGCTTTCCGCGCGGGCGATCTCGGGGCGAATGAAGACACGCTGCGGGCGATGCGGGACGCGGGGTTGATGGTGAGCGCCAACCGCGATCTCGATCAGAAAAGTTCGATTCGATCGCGGTTGAACGAGCATTTTCCCGTGCGCAACGATCTGGCGCGGCGCGATGGGTTTTTGGATGTCCCGGTGACGGCGCTGCGCAGCGCGGTGCCGATGCTGGACGGGCCCTATCGGCATCTGGAAATTTCTGCGGTGGGTTTGGGTGAGTTGCGAGATGGCCTGGAGCGGCTCGCCGCGGCGGGGTATGCATGCGCGGGGATTTTGACGCATCCCGGTGAATTTTTCCGGCATGTGAAAGGGCGGGCAGTGCCGATCGTGAAGAATTGCCGCCGGCTGGAGGGTTTGTTGGATTTTGTGGCGGGGCGGCGTGACATGCGCATGGCCAGCGTGGCGGAGGTTGCCGGGCGCGCGGAGGTTCCGGCGGTTTCGCCGCCGGAGGTTCGCGCGAATCTCGTGTGGTCGCTGGTGCGCGTGGCGGAGCAGGCGGAGGATCGGTTGCGGGGGTGGCTTTAAAGTTTTAGGGAAATCGGACGGACTAGGTCCGCGCAAGCGCGGCCCCTACATGGCTGACGGACATGACGGGCGCAAGAGCTTTGACCTTGTTCGGGGTCTTAAAAGGCCATAACGTGAGGAGACCATGAGACGCAACCGACGCGAGAGTGAATACACGCAACCGACGGAAATTTGTCCGCACCCAGAGTACTGGCACACGGGAGATTGCGAGACCACGGAGCAGGAAGTGGTGGAGTTGATCGGGGCATTTGTGCGCGCGTTGCAGCCGGAGCTGGTGGTGGAGACGGGGTCGTACAAGGGCGTGATGTCGCGGGCGATCGGCGAGGCCCTGAAGAAGAACGGGCACGGGCGGCTGATTACGTTTGAGGTCGATGCGGCGCTGGCGGAGGTGTCGCGCCGGGCCTGCCGGCGTCTGCCGGTGGAGGTGCGCCATGAGAGTTCGCTGGCGTGGCGTCCCGCGGAAAAGATTGATTTTTGCTGGCTCGATTCGGGGATTGAGACGCGGGTGCAGGAGTTCGAGCAGTACTATTCTTATATAAAGGGGTCGATCATCGGGATTCACGACACGGCCCCGCACCATCCGGTACGGGCCCAGATTCTGGAGAAGATTATCGACCGGCTCTCGCCGATCTGGCTGCCGACGCCGCGCGGGGTGATGCTGGCGCAGGTGAAGTAGGGGAAGTACCCGCGGGGGCCGCGGGCTCCAGGGGCGCGACGAGGCGGCGACGGCGGAGTCGCACTTGCGACAACAGGGCGGCCAGGCGGCCGCCCCTCCCGGGTTTGTGATTTCAACGTGATTCAACCATGACCACCACCTTTCATACATTCCGCGATTTGCCGGGCGATGTGCGCGGGTTTTGGGAGCGCGCGGGGCGGGGGCAGGATCCGGCGGGGTATTTTACGGGCAGCCCGGAGTGGGTGGAGCTGATGGATGGGGAGGGGGCGGCGTCGATTGCGGTGGTGCGTGGGGTGGGGGGGCGGATCGCGGCGGTGCTGCCGATGCTGCCGCGGCCGTGGGAACTTGTGGCGCGGGTGCTTGGGCTCAATCTCTTTCGCCGGCGGCTGAACACGCTCAAGATCGGTGGCGGGGATTTGATTGAAGACGGAATTGAACCGGCCGCGCTGGCCGCGGGATTTTGTGAGATTCTGGCGCGGCATCCGGATGTGGATGCGATCTGGTTCGAACATGTGGGGGCGGAGGCGCGGCTTTTAAAATTGGGAACAGCGGCACGCACGAGCGGCGCGGTGTTCCTCGTGTCGTTATTTCATGCGCTGCCGCATGTGCGGCTGACCCTGCCCGAGACGCGGGAGCAGGCCATGGCGTTGCGGTCGGCCAAGAGCGTGAGCCGGCTGCGCTCGAAAGAGAAAGCGCTGGCGCGCGAGGTGAACCAGCCGTTACGCGTGGTGGAGATCCGGGCTCCGGATGACTGGGTGCCGTATGAAGAGCGGATCGAGCGGCTGGTGAATCAATCCTGGCAGGCGCAACTGTTTGGGCAGCAGTTCCGGCTGGACAGTGTGCGTGGGACGGCGCTGCGCGGATGGCTGCGCGGGTTTTTGTTGCTGGCGGGCGAGGAGGCTTTGGCCTTCACGATGTATTATCAGGGCATGGGTACGATGGTGTCGGCAATTTTGGCGTACGACCGGCGCTACGCAAAATTTTCACCGGGGGCGATTTTGTTTTTGCACACGCTTGAGCGGCTGTATGCGGCCGACCGGCCGGAGTATCTGGACTTTGGCGAAGGCGATGCGGATTACAAGCGGCAGTGGGCGAATCATACGATGGAGGTCGGCGCGGTGCTGCTCGTGCGGCGGCGCATGGGGCTGGCCGGGCAACTGGCGTTATATCGGGCGGCGCGAGGGGCGGATCGACTGGGGCGACGGGTGTTGCAGGTGATGGGGGTGGAACGGCTTTTGGCGCGGCGGGCGAAGCGGGGGGCGGGGGGGGAGGGAAATGAAACCGCAGATTGACGAACCGCAGAATCATGAATGGCGAGGTTTCGGTCTCGATTCCGATTCCGATACCGACGGCGACGCCGTTAGGGTTGTGGGCAAGCGACCGCCTTGGGGCGGAATTGCGGTGCCGGGTTAAACCCGCGGCAGTTTGGCGGCGAGGGGTTTGGCCCAAGGTTTGGCGGCGAGGAATTCTTTGGTGGTGTGCAGGGTGTGCAGGAGATTTTTCAGGAGGCGGCCCTTGAGGGTATTGCGGAAGACGAACAGGTCCTGGCGCATTTCGGCTTCTTCACCGCCGAGGCGGCTCTTGTAGTGCAGGTCACCGGGGGCGGAGTCGATCAGGCGCGTGCCGCGCGCGACGGCGACGCGCAGGTGGTGCAGGTAGAGAATCCAGCCGAGGCGGAATTCGCCGGCCTGTTCGTCGAACTGGTTGGCGATCATGTAGTCCGTGGCGCCGGAGGAAAGTACAACACGGAAGGCGACGGGCTTTTGTTGCCAGTAGGCGAGCCAGACATCGAGATTGTTGCCGGGGGAGAGGGTTTTATCCGTGACGCATTGCCAGAAGGCGCGATCGGATTCGGAGACGAAGCGCAGATCGCCACCTTCGCGCGCGAGCCAGGAGCTTTTCTCGACGGTACCCAGGTCGCGGAACATGGCGGCGGCGGTGGCGGGGTCGGGGTTGCTGATGTGGCGGATGTCGGCGCCGGGTTCACGGGCGAATTTTCGTGCGTAACCTTCGATGCGCTTGAGGGTTTTCGAGGAGGCATAGGCGTCGAAGGTTGGTTCCAGGCGGTTCACGATGGTGCGGCCGCGCGGGACGACGACGCGGTGGCGGGCCTCCGCGGTGAGGGCATTGATCAGGGCTGCGCGCTCGGGGGCGGCATCGTCCCAGGGGCCGAAACGCAGGACGTCCCAGCCGGGCAGATCGTGGAGCAGTGCGCGGGCGAGGGC
>CAMFEP010000058.1 GCA_945949405.1 Kiritimatiellales bacterium | reverse complement strand
CCGGAGAAGCCATCGGCCAACAGTTACCGCATTCGCATCATCAATCTTAGCGAGAATGGCGGGCCTTTGGTGATTGACCGCATCGTTCAGGCACCACGGACATACTTCCATGAGCAGGACTACCGCTTGGCGGGCAAGACTGGCATGCCGCAGGCAGGCTATCAGTGGTTTGCTTACCATTCGCAAAACAACGTCGATTCCGTTATTACGAACGGACTGTTTGTGGTGACGTACCCTGCATTGGCAAACCCAGTTCCGATCACGCCAGAGGGTTCGGTCCTGATATTTGGACGGAACAAGCTGCAGTGGAGTTCCTCCGTGGGGGCGACGGCCTTCCAGTTGCAGGTTTCGCGCACGTCGGCTTTCTCCGCACCGCATGTGGTTAACACCACGTTTGTGGCCTCGCCTCCCGATGGCAATGGCAACGTCGGCGAATACATCCCGCTCCCGGCGGGAGATGGCACCTTCACTGACGGGACGTATTACTGGCGTGTGCGTGCATCCAACCCGGGAAGCAATAGCGGTTGGTCGACAACGCGATCGTTCCGTATTGATCTTACCGACCACCCGTCAGGGCCATACTCGGTTGATGGGGACATTCTGTACTTCGGCAAGGCCACGAACGGGAGCTTTGTGGTTCAAGCCTTCACGGGGGCAGGGTATGCACTGATCCCAGAGGGCCAAGTCACGGTAGCCAACTCCACGCGTGCGGCGGAATGGCCTACCAACCGAATCCCCTTTACCCTGCGCGGGTTGCGTCCAGGAGCGTACTATGTGCGTGCATTCCTGGATCAGGATGGAGACAAGAGTGCAAATTCGTGGGAAAGCGCAGGCTTCATCCGGGAGGACAACAACTTCTACGATGCAGCCTTGTTGGCTCTTCCGCCCAGCTTGATCAAGCAAAAACTCGAAGTATCGATTGCAGATACTGATAATGATCATATTGCGGATGACTGGGAGTGGCAGTATTTCGGCAGTTTGACGGTGATGGGCGCGGGAACCTTGCGCGGGTACACGGACAGCAATGGGGATGGCATTTTGAACGACTTCGAGTCCTACGCCTTCACGCCCTTGAACGTGAGCCCGGTCGATCCGAATGCGGCAGGGGCGGACGGGGTGCCCTTCCGCGTCAAGGCGGCTTTCGGGTTGAGCCCCTACCAGGATGTCTATTTCGACCTGTCAGGCTTCAGCATCGATGCCTTGCGCCGACCTGTGGTGCGTTGGTTCACGCCATTGACAGGAGGGGCAATGGGGGGTGGCGTGAGCGGGCGCGGTACGCAGTCCAACGGAGGGGTTGCAGTGCAGTATCAGGTTCAGTATAGTTCGGACTTGCGCCAGTGGTACGATGTGCAGGCGCAAGGGGTGGTCACGTATAATTCCGTCAGCAATCAGTTCTATTACGTTGATCCGCCGATGACAAATGCGTCGCGATCGTATCGACTCAAGGTGCTCTGGCCGTAAAAACGTGCGAATGGTCCCACGGGACAGAATTCAGGTGGCATGAGTAATCGAATCAAGCAGTTCAGCGTAGGGTGTGTGTTGGCGTGCGTGGCAATCCTGATGGGATGTGAATACCAGGGCACGGGCGATTCGGGCTCGTGGAATTCGTCCGCCAGTTGGGTGAATTTCAGCGGCGTGTACCGGGCGGGCGGTGGCGGTGTGTTGGTGTCGGATTTCACGATCGACACCGGCGGGGGAAGCTCTGAAAACGGCACGAATTCGATCGATGTTTCAAACGAGGTTATTGGTCAGGGGAATGGCGTGGCCACGGTCTTTAGTGGCACGCTTGCGCATGGCTCGATTCTACCGGGGTCCTTGGAAATCAATGGGGGCGCCTTCACGTTGGTCGATCAAGGAAATGGTTCTTTGGTGGGGAATCTTGGTTCATTTGGCAGCGTCACCTACGGGACGGGTGCATGGTCCTTCAACCTGAACGGCATACCTTTGGCAAATGGCGACAACATCATTGCCTCGTATTCATACACGGTTTCCTCGGGTGGGGGTGGCGGAGGTTCAGGTGGCGGTGGCCAGGGCAGTTCGGGCGCGCCAATCGTGACGTTCACCGTGTTCCAGGCGGGGAACAAGATTGAGATCACGGATAACAACGGCGCCAAGTACAACGGACAGCTTGGCAATGTTGCGACCACCAGCGGGATCAACAGCGATAGCGACACGACACTTGTCCCCTCGATTGGCGACAGCGTGATTGCCGAATATACGGCGGATGGCACCAGTTCCGCGGGCAAGCACGTCATGCTGGCCGGGACGTTCCAAGGCGTCGTCGGCCGCGGGTCGGAAACCGCCATGTTCCTGAATGATCGCCGCATGTTGGGGACTTGGATCGAGTCCGGTGGCGTCACGGGTGACATCAATGGCCAGGCATCGCCGGTTGCGATTTCGGTGAGCACCACGACACCAACGCCCTAATGTCCGATTTCCCGATACAGGATATCGACAACATCAAATACCCGAAGCGCAGGCCTTGGGTAATTTTGATGGTCGTGGTGGCGGTCGGCGCATTTCTTTTTTGGCGCCAGGTGCATCCCACGGACAAGGAGCGGGCTTCCGTTGCGGAGCCATCACCGGTGCCAGTGAAGGCGGTGCAGAAGCTCCAAGCGTCCTCCGTAGTGCCTCAATCAGGCGAAGGTGTAGGGACGTCGCTTGCGACGCCCGCGGGCGCCGACGAGCGGCGCCCCTACATTTCGGCCCCAGCACCTTCCGCCACCACACCGACGGCACAAACGGCGCCGATGTCCGCACCTGAAGTGGGGCGGCTGCTTCAGCAGGCGCGGGCGGCGCAAGCGCGTGCCGCGCAGGATTCCAGCGCTGCTGCGGAGGCGCGACGGTTCTACCTGGACGCGTTGAAGCAGAATCTGGATGCGGCCACGCGCACGGATGTCGAAACCCACTTGGGCAAGCTCAACGTGGAACTTGCCACCACGCCGCTACCCTTGCCCGGGGTGAAGGTGGACTATGTGGTCAAGAGCGGTGATTCGCTCGACAAGATCGCCAGGAAACTGGGGACCACGACGACGCTCATCGCGCGCAGCAACCAGATCGCCAATCCCAGCCGGATCAAGGCCGGCGATCGCTTCAGCATTTTGGCGGGCAAGTTTGCCATGACGGTGAGCAAGGGCCGCAAGGATTTGCTGGTGACGCTGGATAACGCATTTTTCAAACGTTACTTCATCGCCACGGGCAAGTTCGGCAAGACCCCGCTGGGGACCTTCGTGGTCGTCGACAAAATTGTGGAGCCAGTCTGGTGGCGCCCGGACGGCAAGGAGGTTCCTTTTGGCAACCCGGAAAACATTCTGGGTACGCGATGGATGGCCATTCGTGCCACGGGAACCACACCGGACGTGCGCGGCTATGGCATCCACGGCACATGGGACGATGCCTCGATTGGGACGGAAGCCAGCGCCGGGTGCGTGCGCATGCACAATCCGGACGTGGAAGAGCTTTTTGACATTGTGCCCATGGATACGAGCGTGACGATTACGGAGTGAGGGGACGGTGGACGGCTCACCCGGAGGGTTCGCCCTACCAGTCGCAAGGTAAGGTGCGGCGAGGCGCGCCGCACTATTTCATTGAGCGCGGCTCCGTGCTTCTGTTAATAATCCCCCCCTTATGCATCTGTATCGATCACACACATGCGGCCAGTTGCGCCGCGAGCAGGCCGGGCAGGAAGTCCGCCTTTCCGGCTGGATCTTCCGCATGCGCGATCACGGGAGCCTGCTGTTCTTCGATCTGCGCGATCATTACGGCATCACCCAGATTGTGATCCAACCGGATCGCGAGATTTTTGCCGGCTGCCAGGCGATCAAGCAGGAAAGCGTGGTGACCTTCACCGGTCTTGTGGCGATGCGCTCGGCCGAGACCATCAACAAGACGCTGCCCACGGGTGAAATCGAACTGGTGGCCGAATCCTTTGCGATCCAGGGACCCTCGGAGGCACTGCCGCTGTATCTGGCCGGCGACGAGGAGGGCCCGGAGGAAACGCGCCTGCGCTACCGGTTCCTCGATTTGCGCCGGGACCGCATTCATCGCAACATCATGTTGCGCGCGGATGTGATTTCCAGTCTGCGCCGGCGTATGACGGAGCATGGTTTCCGCGAATTCCAGACGCCCATTCTGACCTGTAGTTCACCGGAAGGCGCGCGCGACTACCTCGTGCCCAGCCGCATTCACCGCGGCAAATTCTATGCCCTGCCGCAGGCTCCGCAGTTGTTCAAGCAACTCCTGATGGTCTCCGGCTTCGACCGCTATTTTCAGATTGCGCCCTGCTTCCGCGATGAAGACGCGCGCGCGGACCGTTCGCCCGGCGAGTTCTACCAACTCGACGTGGAGATGTCCTTCGTCACGCAGGACGACGTGTTTGCAGTCCAGGAAGACGTGTTGCCGGGGGTGTTCAAGGAATTCTCCGACTGGAAGGTGGATACGGGGCCCTTCGTGCGCATCACCTACGCCGACGCCATGCTGCGCTATGGTTCCGACAAGCCGGACTTGCGCAACCTGATCGTGATGGCGGATGTCAGCGCGATTTTCCGGGCATCCGCGTTCAATGCATTCCGCGAGGCGCTGGAAGCGGGCGCGACCGCGCGTGCCATTCCCGTGGCGGGAATCGCGGGTCAGTCGCGGAGCTTTTTTGACAAGCTGGTTGACCATGCCAAAGGGCTGGGGGCCAAGGGCCTGGCGTACCTGGTTTGGACCGAGGACGGCGCCAAGGGCCCGATCGCGAAATTCCTGAAACCGGAAGAGCTTGCCGCGCTGCGCGCCGTGGGGAACATGAAGGCGGGCGATGTGACGTTCTATGTGTGCGACGAGCCCGCCAAGACCTCGCGCATTTCGGGTGAAATCCGCACCAAGCTGGGCGTGGATCTCGGTTTGCTGGAAAAGAACATTTACCGCTTCTGCTGGATCGTGGATTTTCCGATGTACGAACGCAACGAGGAGACGGGCAAGATTGCGTTCTCGCACAACCCGTTCTCGATGCCGCAGGGCGGGCTTGAGGCTTTGCTCACGCAGGATCCGCTGACGATTCGCGCGTTCCAGTACGACATCGTCTGCAACGGTGTGGAACTGTCGAGTGGCGCGATCCGGAACCACCGTCCGGACGTCATGCTGAAAGCGTTCGAGATCGCGGGCTATGGGCGGGAAGAAGTGGAGACGCGCTTCCCGTCATTGTTGAACGCATTCAAGTATGGCGCGCCGCCGCACGGCGGGTTGGCGCCGGGCATCGATCGCATCGTGATGCTGCTCGCGCACGAATCGAACATTCGTGAGGTGATTGCCTTCCCGATGAATCAGCGGGCGCAGGATCTGATGATGAACGCCCCGAGCGAGGTCACGGAAAAGCAGTTGCGCGAATTGCACATCAAGATTCGCGAGAGCCAGGGGTCGTAAACCGCGCGACGCGGTTTACCCGTTTCGGTGAGAAGTGCGGTCCGGTTTTCGTTCACCCTGGCAAGGGGATTTCGGTTTCCTGGCGGGTGGCGAGATCCTTCAGGCGCGCGGTGCCGCGGGTGACGTCGTCGGGGCCGATATAGATGGCGCGGGCGAAGGGGCGTTTGCTGACGCGGCCGAAGAAGTGCTTGGGCTTTTCGCTGACGAGGGCCAGATCCACCTGACGTCCCTCGCGCCGCAGCGCGTGCGCGAGGCGCATGGCGCAGGACCGTTGCGCATCCTGCATGTAGCCGACCGCCAGATCGCCCGGGGCGGCGCCGGGGGTGATTTTCCCAAGTTCCGCGAGCAACTCGGCGATGACGACGTCGCCGAAACCCAGGCCCACGCCGGTCTCGGGGCGTCCGCCGACGCTGGCGAGCAGGTTGTCATAGCGCCCGCCGCCAAACAGCGCGCGGAACTGGCGCTGGGCGTCGAAGGCTTCAAAAACGATCCCGGTGTAGTAGGAGAGCCCGCGCACGACGGCGATGTCGAATTGCACGATATCGGCGAGACCGTAATCGGTGAGCATGGCGCGGAATTCTGTCAGGTCGCGGGCCACGTCCGTGCCGGGGGGCAGCATGGCGAGGGCTTCATCCAGCGAGGCGATGCCCAAGAGGCGCCAGACGGCCTGGCACTGGTCGGGCGTGAGTCCGGAGGCGCGCAAGGTGGCGTCGAGTTCGGGATCGGGCAGTTTGCCGCGCTTATCGAGGACCAGGAAGGTGGCGGGGTGGTGTTGGGGCTCGATGCCGAGGGCCACCAGCAATGCGGCGAGCAGGGCGCGGCTGCTGAAATGGACGCGAATTGCGGCGGCGTCGAGGCCCAGGCTGGACAGGGCATCCACGGCGGTGGCGAGGACTTCGACTTCCGCGGCGACGGTACGCTCGCCGATGATGTCGAGGTTCCACTGGTAATGCTCGCGCTTGCGGCCGCGGGTCATGCGCTCGTAGCGAAAGCATTGGGCGATGGTGTACCACTTAAGCGGGAAGGTGAGGGCGCCCTGGCGCGCGGCGACCATGCGCGCGAGGGTGGGGGTCATCTCGGGGCGCAGGGCGAGGTCGCGACCGCTTTTGTCCTGGAAGAAATAGATCTGATCGGTAATTTCCTCGCCGGACTTACGCTTGAGCAGTTCGAGCGATTCCACCACGGGGGCGTCGTAGGGTTCGAAGCCGTGGCGCTCCGCGGACACGCGCCAGGTTTCGAAGAGGCGGTTGCGGAAGGCCATGTCCTCGGGATAAAAGTCCCGCATGCCGCGGGGGGCGGAAAAGGTCGTCTCGCCTGAACTCATACGTCAGCTTTTCAGGACCCGGGCCTTCATGAGCTTGCCGGGCTTGAACTTGACGACCTTGCGTTCGGGAATTTCCACGACATCCGTGGGGCGGTTGGGATTGCGGCCGATGCGCGCTTTGCGGCGCGTGATCTCGAAGACGCCAAAGTCGCGGAACTCGATGTGGTCGCCCTTGACCAGAGCCTCGGTGACATAGTCGAGGGTTTTCTGGATTACGGTGTACACGTCTTCCTGAATGATCCCCGTTTCCTTCGAGATACGTACAACCAGTTCCCGCTTCGTCATGGGCAGCCTCCTTGGTCCCCGCAAAGGCGAGGTGCATTCAAGTTGTTGTATTTCATCCAATGACAACTGTTTATGCAAGCGGAAAAGAGGAAGATCGTGACTATGCTTACAACTAAACACAGTGTCATACGTAATTGGGCATATGGCGCGGGAGGGGCGAGTGACACGAGCCCGTTCCGGCGGCGTCGCGGAGCTCCGCCCTCCCCGCAAGCGCAAAGAAGTGGGATGCTGTGTTTAACTTGCGTCTATGCGGCGGATTCGGGGTTCTGTTACACTCGGCGTCCATGAAACATCGTGTATTTTTCGGGTTGATGCTGGTGGTGGTGGGGGTGGTCTCGTGCCGGCAGGCGGATGTGCGGACGGCGGCGATCCATGTGCCGGGGATGAAAAACCAGGCGTGCGCCAACCTGATCATCAAGGCCCTCGCCACACAGCAAGGTGTTTATCCCACGCAGGTGGTGGTGCGGCTGGAGGCGCAGACGATTGAGGTGCGATTCGACAGCCTGACGAAATCCTTGAAGAATCTGGAATATTGCGTGGCGGATGCGGGTTTCGATGCGAACGACATTCCGGGCAAGCCGGAGGCGAAGAACGCCCTGCCGCCCGATTGTCGTTGAAAGACACAGCGTTCTTTGTTTTTGCGCATGCAGCCGAGACAATGTGCGGCGGGAAGCAAAATCGCGGCGTAAAGCCGCTCCTACTAGAGGCAGCGGTTCCGCAGGCGCATGAACGTCCTGATCAGCCAGTTTCTAGATCACGTGGGGCTGGAGCGGGGCTTGAGCCCCAACACCCGCGCTGCTTACGGCGCTGATCTGATCGCCTTTGATGCATTTCTGGGGCGCAAGGGTATTGAAGCCTTCAATGATGTGATGCGGCAGCACATCCTCGACTATCTGATGGCCGAGCGCGAGCGCGGGCAGGCCGTCAGTTCCATTTCGCGGCGGCTGGTGGCGATCAAGGTATTTTTTGGATTTTTACAGCGCGAAGGGCTGCTGGATCGCAACGTGACCGAGGCGATGGATTCGCCCAAGCTGTGGCGCATATTGCCCGGCGTGCTGTCCATGAAAGAGGTGGAGCGCCTCTTGCAAACGCCTGCGGGGGAGGATCGCATGGATTTGCGCGACAAGGCACTGCTTGAATTGCTCTACGCCACGGGGTTGCGGGTGAGCGAGCTGGCGGGGCTGACGCTTGATGACGTGCATTTCGATTCGGGCTATGTGCGCTGCCTTGGCAAGGGCAACAAAGTGCGCGTGGTGCCCTTCGGCGAGCAGGCGCGGCGCGGGCTGGAGCGCTATCTGGCCGAGGGCCGTCCGAAATTTGCCCGGCCAAACACGGGGGGCCATGTGTTTCTGACCCAGCGTGGCACGGGATTTTCGCGCAAGGGAATCTGGAAGCTCATCCGCGATCAGGCGCGGCGCGCGGGGATTGAGAAGCCGGTGCACCCGCACACGCTTCGGCATTCCTTTGCGAGCCACCTCCTGGCCAACGGCGCGCCGTTGCGCGTGATCCAGGAAATGCTGGGGCATGCGGACATTGCCACGACGCAGGTGTATACGCATGTGGACGACGGGCGGCTGCGCCAGGTGCATCATCAATATCATCCGAGGGCATGAGGGCGAGGAAGGGCGGCCAGGCGGCCGCCCCTCCCGGTCGAGATCATTACAATCATGCACAATCAGGAGCGGAAGGCAGAATCGCATGGCAATCAGGCGTGAATATGGTGTGTTGGAAAAGGTGTTGGGGTACCGGTTCAAGAAGCCGGCGCGGCTGGCGGAGGCGCTGATGCACCGCTCGTTCCGCTACGAAAACAGCGGCATCCTGGTGGACAACGAGCGTCTCGAATTTTTGGGGGACGCGGTGTTGAGCCTGCTCTCCGCCGCCTGTGTGTTTACGCAACATGCGGACATGAGCGAGGGGGATATGACAGCCTTGCGCGCGCGGGTGATCAGTGGCAAGGCGCTGGCGGCCTGCGCACAGGAGGTGGGGCTTGGAAAATTTTTGCGCATGGGCATGGGCGAAGAACGCTCGGGCGGGCGGGTGCGGCCGTCAAATCTGGCCAATGCGCTGGAGGCGGTGATTGGCGCGGCCTATCTGGACGGGGGTCTGCGGGCGGCGGGGAAGGTGTTTGACAAGGTCATCCGGCCGCGTTTGGCGGCGCCGGACGATGCGCAGGAGCCGGACAACCCCAAGGGCGCCCTGCAAGAATTTGCGCAGGCAACCTGGAAGGCCAGCCCGACGTATGAGATTCTGGCGATGGCGGGCCCGGCGCATGCCACGGAGTTCACGGTGCGCGTGGTGCTGCCGGATGGCCGCGCGGCCACGGCGACGGGGCGCAGCAAGCAGGGCGCTGAGAGCATCGCGGCGGCGCTGCTGTTGAGAGAGGTGCGGGGGGCGTGATTGGTCATCTGGCATTGGTCATTGGGATGTAGGGGCTTCGCTTGCGAAGACCTGGATGGGTTAGAGGGCACGCGCTAGCGCGGCCTCTACTGGACGGGCTTGGCGTTGACAACATGGCGGTGTTGGCCTAGGTTGCGGCGGTCCAAAGGGGGCCGTTAGCTCAGTTGGTAGAGCAGCTGGCTTTTAACCAGCGGGTCGCCGGTTCGAACCCGGCACGGCCCATTCTTGGCTCTGCGCCCGCGATGGGGCTTGAGCAACGGATGGCATGCCCCAGGGCGGCCAGGCAGCCGCCCCTCCCGTGGCCGGCAAATTCATTGTGATACGCTATGGCGCGCGTAAAACCTCTTAAGAAAATTCGCCAGGTGGGGGAAGCGGCGCTTCTCCTGCTGGCGTTCATCACGATTCCCTTTTTTCCGCGGTGTGTGGTGCTGGGGCTTGCGAAGGGGCTGGGCGACCTGGGGCGCGTGTGCAGTCCGTCCCTGCGGCGGCTGGGGCGGGCCAATCTTGACCTGGCGTTTGGCGCGTCGCGCAGCGATGCGGACAAGGTGAAAATATTGCGCGAGTCCTTCCGGATTTTCGCGCTGGTCATGTTGGATCTGTTCTGGTTCGCGGCTTTCACCCGTCGGCGGCTGGAGCGGCTGGTGACGTTTGACGAATCGATCCGGCATTATCATGCATCGCGCCCGGCGTTGATCGTGACCGGGCATTTTGGGAACTGGGAAGTCATGGGGCAGTCCTCCGTGATGCTGGGTGCGCCGATCGTGAGCGTGGCGACGCCGCTGCGCAATCCGGTGGCGGAGGCGCTGATGGCGCGATTTCGGCGCCGCACGGGGCAGGAGATTGAGCGGCGCGCCGGGGCGGTCAAGGCCATGCTGACGGTGTTGCGCCGCGGCGGGCGGATTGCGATTCTGCTCGATCAAAATACGCTACCGCACGAGGGCGGGGTGTTTGTGAATTTTTTCGGGCTGCCTGTGCCGGTCTCGCGCGCGGCGGCGACGCTGGCGCGGCATACGCGCGCGGCGGTGGTGATTGCGCACAGTCTGGTGGGGCCGGGCGGAACGTATCGTATTTTCACGCAGCCGCCGTTGCAACTCGGGGAGGTTGAGGATGCCGAGGCCACGCAGGCGATCGTGGCGCGGCTGGAGGCGTTGATCCGGGAGCATCCGGGGCATTGGCTGTGGATGTACAAGCGCTGGAAATACGTGCCGGTGGGGGTGGCGCGGGAGCGGTATCCGTATTATGCTCGGGCGGCGCCGGGGGAAGGGTAGGGGGGATTGGGAGATTGGGTGATTAGAACCTTTTCGATCCGGATACACGATTTTGCGTGTATCTTTCGGCGTCGGGGTCGGAGTCGGAATCGATCCCGATTCCGATAGCGACGCCGACCCCGATTGGGTTGCGGGCGATAGCCCGCCTTGGGAAATTGGGTGATTGGGGAGGCGGCAGATAGGGGGATGGATGATTGGGTTTATTGGGGGGAGCGGGCTTTACGAGTTGGACGGGCTGGAGGGCGTTACGCAGCGCGTGATTGAGACGCCGTTTGGTGCGCCGTCGGATGCCTATGTGGTGGGGCGATTGCATGGGCGTGAGGTGTGCTTTCTGCCGCGTCATGGGCGTGGGCATCGCTTGTTGCCGACGGAGATTAATCATCGCGCCAACATTTTCGGCTTTAAGTTATTAGGGGCGGAGCGCGTGATCTCGGTCAGCGCGGTGGGGAGCCTGCGCGAGGAAGTGCGGCCGCGCGATGTGGTCTTGCCCGATCAATACTTCGACCGCACCAAGCAATCCCTGGCGCACACGTTTTTTGGCGGGGGCGTGGTGGGGCATGTGTCCTTTGCGCATCCCGGTTGCGCGGTGCTGCGGCCGGTGATGGCGGCGACGATTCGCGAGACCGCCAAGACCATGGCGCGGGACGTGCGCGTGCGCGAAGGGGGCACGTATGTGTGCATGGAGGGCCCCATGTTTTCCACCAAGGCGGAGTCGCACGGTTATCGGAGCCTGGGGTTCGACGTGATCGGCATGACGAGTTTGCCTGAAGCCAAACTCTGCAAGGAGGCGGAGATTTGTTACCAGGCCATGGCGATGATCACGGACTACGATTGCTGGCATGAGACCGAGGCGCCGGTGACGGTGGAGATGGTCATCGGGCACCTGACGTCCAACACGGGGCTGGCGAAGCAGGTGCTGCAGGCCTTGATTCCGCGGCTGCCGGAGCAGCGGCCCGATTGCGCGTGCGGCCATGGGCTGGAAGGGGCGATCATGACGCAGCGCGAGGCGATGCCGGCTGACGTGGTGGCGCGGTTGCGGCCGATTTTGGGGCGGCATGTGCAGACTCTCTAAGACGGGACAATTCAGACGACGAATAAGAAAACCGC
>CAMFEP010000057.1 GCA_945949405.1 Kiritimatiellales bacterium | reverse complement strand
CAACGAATTGTTTAATCGCAAACTGATTCCGCAATCGGAACTGGATGGCGCCGTGGCGGACCGCGATGTGCTCGCGGCGCAACTGCAGATGTCCGCGGCGCGGCTGGTGCAGAGCCGCGCGGCGTTGCGGCAGTCGCAGTCGAGTCTGGAGTACACCACGATCCGCTCGCCGGTGGACGGGGTGGTGATCGAGCGCAAGGTCGATCAGGGGCAGACGGTGGTGGCGAGCATGTCCGCGCAGACGATTTTTGTGATCGCGGCGGATTTGCACACGGTGCTGGTGGAGGCCAATATTCCGGAGGCGGACATCGGGCGCCTAAAGGAAGGGCAGCCGGTGACGTTCACGGTGGATGCCTACGAGCAGACGTTTACGGGTGTGGTGCATCAGGTGCGGCTATCCGGCACGAGCGTGCAGAATGTCGTGACCTACCCGGTGATCATTCACGCCATCAATACGGACGACAAGTTGCTGCCCGGCATGACGGCGAATATTGCCTGCGAAGTGGCGCGGCGGGAAAACGTCATCAAGGTTCCCAATGCTTCGTTGCGTTTTCGACCGGACCGGCCGGCGCGCAAGAAGACTGGCGAGGAGGACGTTGCGGCGCTGGCGGTGCTGGTCACGGGTCCGCAGGTCTGGGTGCTGGCGGAGAAAACGGGCAAGCCCGAAGCCGTGGCGGTGAAGGTCGGGATCAACGACGGGGCGTTTACGGAGATTACCGAGGCGGCGGCGCTGTCCGAGGGGCAGGAGATTGTCACGAGTTTTGCGCCTGGCGCGAAGCGGCCCGAAGAAAAGGTCAATCCGTTCGCCCCCAGCTTCCCGCCGCGTGGCATTCGGCGCGGAATGCGATAATCCGTTTGGCGGAAGGGGAGATGCCCCACCTTGGTCGGCGAGGCCGAAATTATCATGCTGATTTCTCTGGAAAACGTCTGCAAAAAATACCGCGTGGGCGAGGTGGATATTCCTGCGTTGCAGGATGTCACGCTGGAGGTGGCGCGCGGTGAGTTTCTGGCGATCATGGGGGCGTCGGGTTGCGGCAAGAGCACGCTGCTCAATTTGCTGGGATGTCTCGATCAGCCCAGTTCCGGGCGCTACCGACTCGATGGCGCCGAGGTGAGCGGCATGACGTGGAGCGAGCTCGCGCGCGTGCGCAACACGCGCATCGGGTTTGTGTTTCAGAGTTTCAATCTGCTGCCGCGGCTGACGGCGCTGGAAAATGTGGAGTTGCCGCTGATGTACGGGCCGTCGTTGCCGGCGGCGGCGCGACGCAAAAAGGCACTGGGGCTGCTGGAGCGGGTGGGGCTGGCGGACCGCGTGAAGCACAGTCCGGTGCAGCTGTCCGGCGGGCAGCAGCAGCGCGTGGCGATTGCGCGGTCGCTGGTGAACGATCCGGCGTTGATCCTGGCGGACGAACCGACGGGAAATCTCGACAGCCATTCCGGCGCGGACATCATGGCACTGTTTCATGACTTATCGGCGCAGGGCATGACGATCGTGGCGGTGACGCATGCCGACGACATTGCGCGCTCGGCGCGGCGGATCATTCGCATGCGGGACGGGCGGGTTATGCCGGAGGAAGCGGAGCGGATTAACCACGAAGACACGAAGAGCACGAAGCGGGCGCACGAAGGCTGAAGCATGAATGCGTTTTTGCCATTTTCGATTGCGGTGCGGGCGTTGCGGCGCAACAAGGTGCGGGCGATCTTGACGGTGCTGGGGATCATCGTGGGTACGGCGGCGCTGATTGCCGTGATGGCGGTGGGGCAGGGGGCCTCGACGATGATCCGGGAGCAGATCGAGAGCATGGGCAGCAACATGGTGCTGGTGTTTCCGGGGAGCATGCGCACGAGCGGCGCGAACTCGGGTTCGGGGGGGAAGCAATCGTTGAGCGCGGCGGATGGGGATGCGATTGCCGCGGAGATTGCGGGGGTGGAGGCCGTGTGCCCGGTGATTCGCGGCTGGGCGCAGATTGTCCATCGCAACAACAACTGGCGGCCGAATGCGCAGGGAGTTTCGCCGGAATACCGCGAGATTCGCGCTTGGCCGATGCTGGCGGGCGAGTTTTTTCAGGAGGCCGATGTGCGTGGTTCCACGCGTGTTTGCGTGCTGGGGACGACGGTGGTGCAAAATCTTTTTGTTGGTGTGGACCCGATTGGCAAGGTGGTGCGAATCAACAACATGCCGTTTCGCGTGGTGGGGGTGCTGGCGCCCAAGGGGACGGCGGCCTGGGGGCAGGATCAGGACGATACGGTTCTGGTGCCCGTGACGACGATGGCGCGCGTGCTGCAGGGCTCGCCCTTCGACAGCGTGAGCCAGCTGATGATTGGCGTGAGCACGACGGAGAGTTTACCGGATGTGATCGCGGACATTGAGGCGCTGTTGCGGCAGCGGCACCGGGTGCGCACGCCGGCGGATGATGATTTTACCGTGATGGATCTGACGGAGATTACGGAAGCGGTGTCGTCGGTCTCGCGGCTGATGACGGTCTTGCTATCGGTGATCGCGTCGATCTCGCTGCTGGTGGGGGGGATTGGGATCATGAACATCATGCTTGTGTCGGTGACGGAGCGCACGCGCGAGATTGGCATTCGCATGGCGGTGGGGGCGAGCCCGCGCGACATCATGCAGCAATTTTTGGTGGAGGCGTTCGTGCTCTCGGCATTGGGGGCGGTGGTGGGGGTGGCGCTGGGGGCGGGGGCGGCGGGGATCATCTCGCATGTGAACCGCTGGCCGGTGCATGTGTCGGCGGGGTCGGTGGGGTTATCGGTGATGTTTGCGGGGCTGATCGGGGTGTTCTTTGGCTGGTACCCGTCGTGGCGCGCGTCGCGGCTCAATCCGATCGAATGTTTGCGGTATGAGTGATTTTTGGGAATTGCCGATTGAAGATTGCCGATTGATGAGTGGGGGGCAGATTTGGATTGTCCCTAGTTTTCGCGTGCAAGGGGCAGCCAAACGCACACCGCGATTGCCATCGGAGCCATCGCGCCGCAACGGCGCGATGGCGGGTGGAGGTGAGGCGCGGAGCAGGTGCGGAATCCAATGTTACCATCGAGTTGCGATCAAGCAGCATGCGGACCGATGCAGGACACACGTGCTGCGTAACTTATGAAGATAGGCGTTTTCATATCGGAATGGTCCTGGTGCAAATGTCTTCCAATCTTCAATCATCAATCTACAATCTACGATGTCCTATGGGAGGGGTGGCAGAGTTGGTCTATCGCACCTGACTTGAAATCAGGAGTGGGCGCAAGCCCACCGGGGGTTCGAATCCCTCCCCCTCCGCCATCCTTCGCTCGTGGCTGTCGCCCCGAGCTACGGATGGCAAGCCGGGAGCAAAACGTGGGGTTCGTGGCTGTCGGTTCGAGCTACGGATGGCTAGCCGAGTGAAGCGCGACGGTGGGCAGGGATACCATGTTTTACGTGTATCTTTTGCGGAGCATGGCACGGACGGAGAAGACGTATGTGGGCTTAACCGAAGGCGTTGAAGGACGCCTTGAGCAGCACAACAATGGGGAAAACCCGTCCACAGCGCGGTTCAGACCTTGGGAGTTGATTGCATTCGTTGCGGTTGCCAATCGGGTACGCGCAGCCGAATTGGAGCGCTATTTTAAGACCGGTTCTGGGCATGCATTTGCGCGAAGGCATCTCTGGTGATCACGGTTGGTAACAGGTTGAGGGTGATTTGATGATGAATATCCGGCGTTTCTCAGCAATTGCAATCGTGTGTTTTCTCCCGGCGCTGGCGGTGGTCGCGGAAGAAAAAATGTATGAGTTCCAGAATCGTAAATTCACGGAACGCGAGGTTCATGACTGGTATGCGTTCATCTCGCAGCGCTATCTCTTTGACGGGGGGCGGCCGGTGAGTACGCAGGCGCTGGATGCGGCGTTTGTTTCGGTCAAGATCCGGCACATCGCCGATGCCAAGACCTTGCTGGTTGACCATGGCGATACGCTGGTGGCGGTCGTGATTCCCGAGGGTACGGCCGACTATCTAAAAGGGGAGGAGATTGAGGGCATCCTGATGGCAGACGGCGCGTACACCTACAAAACGGTGACGGGTGCGAACAGCCAGGTTCCCCAATTTGTTGCCTTGCCGATGATGACGAAGGGTGAGTTTTCCTCGTGGTTGCGACGCGAATTGTTTCCCGAGATGATCGAGGCGCGTCAGCCGCGCCGGCCCCGCTCAACCAATTCATCCGTGCATCGCACGCCCATCCGGCGGACAACCGCGCCACGCGTTCCGTCCTCCAATCAATGAGTTACAGAAAGACGCGGAATGTTGTTGGACATTCCGAGGGGGAACGGCGCGCACGCCGAGCGCGCCCTACATGCGGAAGTCGATTATGCAGCCAAGTTGGGAGGGTTCCCTGAACACGCCTCTGCTTCAACTGCGGCACATCACGAAACGATTTCCCGGCGTGCTGGCGCTGGACGATGTGAGTCTGTCCATCGGGCGTGGGGAAGTCGTGGCGCTGATCGGGGAAAATGGCGCGGGCAAGTCCACGCTGATGAAGATTTTGGGCGGGGTGTATCAGGCCGAGGCAGGGGAAATCTGGTGTGACGGGCGGGCGGTGACGATCCGGCAGGTGGCGGATGCGCTGCGGCTGGGCATCGGGTTTATTCATCAGGAACTCAACGTGCTGGAAAACCTGGATGTGGGCGGCAACGTGTTTCTTGGACGCGAGCCCACATGGGGCGGGCGGCTGCGGCTGGTGGACCGGGGGCGGATTGCGCGGGACACGGAACCGCACCTGCGGCGGCTAGGGCTGGCGGTGTCGCCACGCACGCCGCTGCGCGCGCTTTCCCTGGCGCAGCAGCAGATGGTGGAAATTGCCAAGGCACTCTCGCAACATGCCCGGGTGCTGATCATGGACGAACCGACGAGTTCGCTGACGCTCACGGAAACGGAACGTTTGCTGGCGACCGTGAAAGAGTTGCGGGCACAAGGCGTGAGCGTGATCTACATTTCGCACAGGCTTGGTGAGATTGAACAGATCGCGGACCGGGTGGTGGCGTTGCGTGACGGGCGAAACGCGGGCGAGCTGGCGACGGGCGACGTGACGCACGCCAAAATGGTGGGGTTGATGATTGGGCGGCAGCTTGAGAATTTGTACGTGCAAGGCAAGGGACCGCAACAGGCGCGGTATTTTGAAGTTGAGGGTTTGCAGACCCGATACCGACCGGCGCACCGGATTCGTTTCGAGGTGGCGCGCGGCGAAATTCTGGGCTTTGCGGGGCTGGTGGGGGCGGGGAGGTCCGAGATGGCGCAGGCGATTTTTGGCGTCGACGCGCCGCTGGCGGGTACCATTCGACTGGACGGGAAAGCACTGGCGATCCGGAGTGCGCGGGACGCGATCGCCGCGGGAATTTATTTGGTGCCGGAGGACCGGCGGCGCACCGGATTGATCACGGACATGACTGTGCGTGAAAATGTCACGCTGGCGGGCCTGAAGCACCATAGCCGCTGGTCGCTGATTCAGCGTCGTCGCGAGGTGGAGACAGCGCGACGGCAGGTGGAGACCCTGCGGGTCAAAACGCCTTCCGTGGAAACGACGGTGTTGAGCTTGAGCGGCGGGAATCAGCAAAAGGTCGTGCTGGGCAAGTGGCTCGCGCTTGAGCCCAAGGTGATTATGTTTGATGAGCCGACGCGTGGCATTGACGTGGGCGCGAAGGCGGAGATTTACCGGCTCATGCGCGAGCTGGCGGACCGGGGCGTGGCGATCGTGATGATCAGCAGCGACATGGAAGAAGTGCTGGGGGTGAGCGATCGCATTGCGGTGATGCACGAGGGGAGTCTGACGGGTGTTTTGGCGCGCGCGCAGTTTAGTGAAACGGCGATTATGCAGCTCGCCGTGGGGGCGCGGCGGGACGTGTGATGAGTTGGTGGCCAAGCTGGAGGGGGTTCGTTCGTAATGATCTGGTGGCGGCGGATACGACGACGCTGGAGTAGAGGACGAAGAGGTCTCCCGCAGAGGCGCGGAGAGGGCGGAGAGGGCGGAAGGATTTTGTTTTATCCGAACCGGTGAGAGGCCGGTTCGGGTGAGGAAATTTCAGGCAAGGTCATGGCAGAATATAATCACATACCGCGGGACGTGGGGCGGGTGAGCACCGAGTTTCGGCGGATTGGGACGAAGATTCCGGTGCCGGAGTCGCTGGCGATTTTGGAGGCGTTGGCCACGCGTGAGCCGCGGTCGATGCTGGGGCAGCCGCCGATTGTGTGGGACCGGGCGGAGGGGATCCAGGTGTACGACGCCTGGGGTAACATGTGGCTCGACTGGTCGAGCGGGGTGTTGATTGCGAATGTGGGGCATGGGCGGAAAGAGATTCGCGATGCATTGCGCGAGGTGCTCGACCGGCCCTTGCTGGCGACGTATGTGTTTGCGCATGCCCAGCGCGCGGAACTGACGGGGGTATTGCAGGCGCTGGCGCCGAAGAAGGCGGAGTATCGCGTATTTTTGATGAGCACGGGTTCGGAGGCCACGGAAAACGCGATCAAGCTGGCGCGGACCTATGGGGTCGCGAAGGGCGGCACGCGCAAGCATGTGATCATCGGTTTCGACAATGCGTTTCACGGGCGTACGCTGGGGGCGCAACTGGCGGGCGGTTCGGCGGCGCAGAAGGCGTGGATCGTGCGCACGGACGTGGGATTCGTGCAGACGCCATTTCCTGACGGGTATCGAAATCCAAGACTGGATTTCGGTCAGTTTTCAGAAACTCTCCGGCAGCACAACCTGACGGGGGCTGAGGTGGCGGGGGTGATTGCGGAAAGCTACCAGGGGGGCGGGCCGTATTTCTTTCCGGACCAGTATGCGCGGGAGTTGGAAGCGTGGTGCCGGGCGAATGATGTGGTGTTGATCATGGACGAGGTGCAGTCCGGGTTCGGGCGCACGGGCAAAATGTTTGCGTACGAGCATTATGGGATTCAGCCGGATTTGATTTGTTGCGGCAAGGGGATCAGCAGTTCGCTGCCGATCAGCGCGGTGATCGGGCGGGCGGATGTGATGGATTTATATGCGCCGGGTTCGATGACCAGCACGCATTCGGGGAGTCCCCTGCCGGTGGCGGCGGCGATCGCGAATCTGAAAATTTTGCAGGGTGAGAGGCTGGCGGAGCGGGCGGCGGCGCTGGATGTGCCGTTGCGCGAGGGGCTGCGGGCGATTCAGGCGCGGCATTCGGATCAGATCGGGGCGGTGCTGGCGCGGGGGCTGGTGGCGGGAATGCAGATTGTGAAGGCGGGGACGAAGGAACCGGATGGCGAGGCGGCGCTCGCGATTTGCGAGACGTGTTTTCAGAAGGGGTTGTTGTTGTTCGCGCCGGTGGGGGCGGGCGGGGGGTGCGTCAAGATTGCGCCGCCGCTGATCACGACGCGGGAGGCGTTGGATGAGGGGCTGGCGGTGCTAGGCGAGGCTTGCGGCGGGGTGCTGGGGTAGGCCGGCGGGCTGGTTGCGGTGGCTAGGCAGTCATCGAATGCGGCGTGCGTTTGGTGCGCATTTCGACTGGCGAGTTTACCCCAATCGCGGCGTTGCCGGACGTGGCGCATACCCGGAGTATTGCGCCACATCCGGCGCCTTGCGCTTGGGGCAAACTTACCAGCCGAAATCCGCATCCCGATCCCGCATTCGCGGGATCGGGCAACCAAACGCACGCCGCGTTTGCCATCGCCCTTCGATGACTCGGGCGATTTCGGAGGGGGATGAACGTCCGTTGTCGCGGCGGAGTTCTTCCCCTCACCCCAGCTCTCTCCCTTGAGGGGGAGAGGGAGACGGACGAGGCGGTTATCCCACGATGAAGCGGTTGCGTTTGAAGTGTAGGCGCGGAGTTTTTAATCCATGCAGGCGGGAGGCGGGCAAGCCCAGGGCGCGGAGGGGGTTTTCGCGGGCGATTTGGATGAGTTCGGCGGGGGTTAGGAGGCGGAGGGAGGCGAGGTGGTTGAGGCAATCGAGCATGGTGGAGGAGGAGCCGGCGAGGCAGTGGGCGGCGGGGTTTTCGATGCGGCCGGATTTGCGGAGGATCCAGAGCTGGCCGGGGGCGATGGTGTAGCGACCGGCGGGCATGCCGGCGATGGGCGAGGCGTCGCTGGTGACGATCACACGTTTCATACCCTTGGCGCGCAGGGCGACTTTGATGAAGGCGTCGGGGAGGTGGTGGCCGTCGGTGATCAGCATGGCGGAGAGGCGGTCGCAGGCGAGCTGCCACCAAAGGGGATTGTCATGGCGCGGGATGGTGTTGGGGATGCCGTTGCCGAGATGGGTGCAGAGGGTGGCGCCGGCGTCGACGGCGGCTTGCAGTTCATTGTTGGTCGCGAGGTGGTGGCCGAGGGAGACGGTGACGTGGCTGCGCACGGCGGAGCGGATCAGGGCTGGGGCGTTGGGGGCGGCGGGGGAGAGGGTTAAGAGGCGGATGGTGTTGCGGCTCCAGCGTTGCAGGCGGCGGAATTCGGCGACGTTGGGGCGGCGGACCCATTCGGGCGGGTGCGTGCCGATCGCGCCGGGGAGGGGGCTCAAGTAGGGGCCTTCGAGGTGGGTGCCGAGGAGGTGGCGGCCGAAGTTTTTATCGCGCATGGCGGTGGCGATGAGGGGCAGATTGCGTCGGTAAACCTCAAGCGGCGAGGTGATGAGGGTGGGGCAGTAGGCGATGGTGCCGCGGGCGACGAGTTCGCGGGTGATGGTGTGGATGTCGGCGAGGGTGAGGTTGGGGTCGCTGAAGTTTTTGCCGAGGAAGCCGTTGACCTGGAGGTCGACGAAGGAATTGATGTTTGATGATTTACGATTGCCGATTGAGGGAGGCGGAGGTGGGCGTTGGGTGGGCATGGGGGAGGATAGGCTGGCATTTGGAAATAATCCAGTGCGGCGGATTTGCCCGCGCGCGGAGCGCACGGGCCACCAGGGAGGGAATAACGGCGGGGACCGCCGTCTCCAGGTCTAGAAAGGGCGAGGAATGTCGGCGCCAGGATTTGGGCGGCGCTTGATTTGGATTGGGGGGAAGGGATAGGCTGGGAGTCTCATGGACCTTACGATCATTGGCGCGGGGATGTTTACGCACGACGTGGTGCTGCCCGCGATGTTTCAGTTGCAGCGGGACGGGGTGGTGGGGCGGGTGCGGGTTTGTGCCACGCGGGCGGAGTCGCTGCAAACGTTGCGGGATGATCGGCAAATTCGCGAGGCATTCCCGGGACAGGACTTTGAGGGGCACACCGAGGGCTATGCCCAGGTGCTGGCGGGGATGGCGCCGCGGCAACTGGTGGCGGTGGTGACGCCGGATCATCTGCACCACGCGATGGTGATGGCCGCGCTTCAGCACGATCAGCATGTGCTGTGCGTGAAGCCGCTGGTGCAGAAGTTTGCGCAGGCGGAGGAGATCCGGGTTGCGGCGCAGGCGCGCGGGCTGCTGGTGGGTGTGGAATATCACAAGCGGTTTGATCGGCGCGCGCTGATTGCGCGGCGGGATTATGCGGCGGGGCGTTTTGGGACTTTCGTGATGGGCGAGGCGCGGCTGGTGGAGCCGTATTATTATCGCGCGTCGAATTTTCAGAATTGGTTCACGTGCGAGCAGGCGGATCCGTTTACCTATGTCGGCTGTCACTACGTGGACCTGGTGGCGTTCATCACGGGATTGCGTCCGGTGGAAGTTTCCGTGCGCGGGGTGAAGGGGAAATTTCCGAATGGCAACGAAGGGTTCATGTGGTCGCAGGCGCGGGTGGTGTTTGAAAACGGCGGGGTGCTGTCGGTGGTCAATGGGCTGGGGTATCCGGATGCGGCGGCGGGGAGCAATGATCAGGGGATGACGCTGTATACGGAAGGCAAGGACGGCACGGGGATGATTGCGCACGATGATCAGTTCCGCGGGGTGGAACACAGTTACGCGGCGGCGGGGGATGGGAAGGCGTTTCGATACATCAATCCGGATTTTTTTCGGTATGTGCCGCGGGCGGCGGGGAACGGCGCGCAGGCGGTGGGGTATGGGTTTGATTCGGTGGCGGCGATTGTGCAGGCCGCGGGGCGGGTTGAGGCGGCGAACGATTTGGCGGGGCGGCAGGCGGTGTTGGGGGAGATCGATGCGATGGGGTTGATCGCGACGCCGGGGAATAGTGGTTACAACGAGCTGGTCGTTGAGGCGGCACGGAAGTCGATTTTGCAAGAGGGGCGGGCAGTGCGGATTGGGGGAGCGGAATTGACGATTTCCGATTGATGATTTTTGGTTGAGGAAGTGATGGATGGACGGGGGTAGGGTTCAGGGTGGATTAAGAGGGGGAAGAGAGGCGCCCGCGCGCGGAGCGCACGGGCCACCCTGGTGAATCAAGGAAGGATTGTTCGGTGAAAACGACACGCACGGCGGGGTTGCCGCGGTTTTATACGCATGGGATTGGGTCGTTGCCGCGGCCGCAGGCGGTGCTGGCGTTGATTGAGGCGCGGGGGACGCTGCCGGCGGAGGAATTTCAGCGGCGCATGGACGACATGGTGGTGTTTGCGATTCGCTTGCAGGAGCAGGCGGGGATGGACGTGGTCAGCGACGGCGAGTGGCGGCGCACGCATTATATTGGCGAGTTTTTGGATCGGGTTGGCGGATTTGAAAACGTGCGCGAGTTCATGCACCAGGGCACGAAAAAGCGCGAACAGGTGATCGTGCGGCGGATGGCGCCCAAGGAGCTGGTGTTCGCGAAAGAAGGCGAATTTTTGGCGCGGCACACGACGCGGGTGACGAAATTTGCGCTGCCGAGTCCCTTTGTGGTGGCGACGCGCTTCTGGCACGACGATCACAGTACGAAGGCTTATGCGACGCGCGAGGCATTCATGGCGCATCTCTCGGAAATTTTGCGGGCCGAGGCGGAGGCACTGGTCGCGGCGGGAATTGATATCATTCAACTCGACGATCCGGCGCTGACGTATTTTTGCGACGAAAAATTGATGCGCGGCGAGACGCACGACGAGCGGTTGAAGCAGAACTGGGATCCGGACCGGCAGATTCCGGGGGCGGTGCAGGCGATCAATGCGATCGTGGATGGACTAAAAGCGGAGGTGCATCTGCACTGTTGCCACAGCGTGTACAAGCGCATGAGTGACGTGAAGGGCGATTACAAGCCGTTGCTGCCGCGCTTGCGCGAGGCGAAGGTCGATCGCATCAATCTGGAGTTTGCATACCAGGGCACGGGCGACGCGAGCGATCTGAAGGCATTGCCGGCGCAGTTCGGGGTGGGGATGGGCGTGGTCGATGTGCGCACGGAGCAGCCGCAGACGGTGGAGGCGATCGTGGCGCTGGGGGCGGCGGGGGCGGCGGCGATTGGGGCGGCGCGGATTGCGTTGAATCCGGATTGCGGGTTTGCGCCGGGGGCGGGGGAGCCGCCGACGATTGATGAGGCGTTCATCAAGTTGCAGCGCATGTGCGAGGCGGCGACGGTCTTGCGGGGGCGGGTGGGCGGGGGATGACTATTTTGGCTGGGAATGTGGTGCGCGTTTAGTGCGAATCTCGAACGGCATCTTCACCCCACCCGGGCGCTTCCCCGAGGCGGCGCATACTGGGAGTATAGCGCCGCCTCGGGAGCGCGCCCGCTTGGAGTAAATCTGCCATCCCAGATTCGCATCCCGGCCTGCGGCCGGGCAGCCAAACGCGCACCACGTTTGCCATCGCCCTTCGAAGACTCGGGCGATTTCGGAAGGGAATATCAACCGAGTACGAAGAGGTTGCGCAAGATCAGCGAACGAGGATGATGAGGCCGGTGGGGGGGGTGCTGGAGCCGAATTCGTAGGCGCCCATGTCGAAGCCGGCGCCGTTGGGGCGGGGGTTGCCTTCGAGG
>CAMFEP010000056.1 GCA_945949405.1 Kiritimatiellales bacterium | reverse complement strand
GCCACCCTTCGCCGGTATGGGTTCTTGTTGCCATCAGAGCTTGCGATAGTATGAACGTCGCTGGGTTCAACCGCCGGATGCGGAAAAACGCACGTCCGGTGGTGTGGGAGGCCGGCGGGCGAAATCCCGCCGTGCCGACCCGATCCGGGACGCTTGACCGGGGCGGGGGGGATTGGCATTATTCTTCCCGTTCATTACGCCAGCAAGGAAACGGTTAAGGAGGTTTATTCATGAGTGTATTGGTTGGTCGGGAAGCGCCGGATTTTACGGCGGCTGCGGTGATGCCGGATGGTTCGATCAAGGATAATTTCCGCCTGTCGGACCTGCGTGGCAAGTATGTGGTGTTGTTCTTCTGGCCGTTGGATTTCACGTTCGTGTGCCCGACGGAAATCATCGCACACGACAAGCGCCTGAACCGCTTCAAGGAGCTGGGCGTCGAGGTGGTGGGCGTGTCGATCGACTCGCACTTCACGCACGCGGCGTGGCGCGAGACGCCGGTGGAAAAGGGCGGCGTGGGCAAGCTGGGGTTTCCGATGGTGGCGGACATCAGCCATCGCATCTGCCAGGCCTACGGCATTCTGCATCCGGACGTGGGCGTGGCCATGCGCGCGACCTTCCTGATCGACAAGAAGGGCGTCGTGCAGCATGAGGTGGTCAACAATCTGCCGCTCGGACGCAACGTGGACGAGACCTTGCGCATGGTCGATGCGCTGCAATTCCACGAAACGGTCGGTGAGGTCTGTCCTGCGGGCTGGAACAAGGGCGACACGGGTATGAAAGCGGACGCCGCGGGCGTGGCCAAGTATCTGGCGGCGAATGCGTCCAAGCTCTAATTGTTTTGCAGGATGAGGAGCGAAGGGCCCCACACATCCTCCGGGTGTGTGGGGTTCTTTTTTTGGAGAGGCGAGAAGGGCTTTCTCGCGGAGGCGCGGAGATCGCGGAAAATTTTGGTATGGAACGAACCGGTGAGAGGCCGGTTCGTTCCGAAACGGGAAAATGCCTGACACGTTACAGACGGGGCTTTGCGCGGCGATGCGCGTACGGTTCACCACGGTGGACGTGACGGAGTCCGCGCGGGCGCTGGAGCTGCGCCATCTCGCGGGGCCGACGGCGGGGGCGGTGCTGGCGGAGGGGCTGGTGGCGGTGGCGCTGCTCTCCACCGATGCGGCGCACGACGACGAGGCGGTGTACATCCGGCTGAAGGTGTCCGGGCCGGTGCAGGGGTTGCTTGTGGAGGCCAGCGGGAATGGCGATTTGCGCGGGTTCCCCCATATGAAGGCGCTCAACGATCTGGATGGCGCGGAGACGATCGACCCACACACGGCGCTGGGCGAGGCCGGGAGCGCGGAGATCGTGCGCACGGTGCCGGGGCGGATTTTGAATCAGAGCATGATCAAGGTGAATCCGCCGCGGCTGGACAAGGTGCTGGCGCGCTTTTTTTATCAGTCCGCGCAGGTGCCCACGGCGGTGGCGATTGTCACACGGTCGGACGTGGCGGGCGTGCTGTATGCGCGCGGGATCATGGCCGAGCGCATGCCGGACACGGCGAGCGAGACGTTTGTCGCGGTGCTGGAGGCGTTCCAGGATGGGCGCGTGGCGGCGCGCCTGGCGGAGACGGAGCGGCTCGCGGATTTTGCGGACGTATTCGGGAGCCCGGCGCTGGGGCCGAGCACCACGCGCGAATTGCGATTCCGGTGCCGGTGCACAAAAGAAAAAATCATGAGCGTGTTGCGGGCGCTGCCCGGCACGGAGTTGGATGAGATGATTGGCGAAGCGCGGGACCTGCATGCGGCGTGTCACATGTGCGGCGAGGATTATGTGATGACGCAGGAGGAGTTGAAGGCGATTCGGGCGGCGAGGGGCGAGGAAGGAAAATCCGAAATCCGAAATTCGAAATCCGAAGGAAGCACGAAATCCGAAAACGGAAAATAGAACGGTTTCTGGTTTTAAGCATTTGCCCATTGCCTGTTTAAATTTGTTTCGGATTTCGATATTCGGATTTCGGATTTTGACGGAAGGAGTTGCGCGTGGCAAAACGAGTTCCCAAGTCCTTGCAGGTGTCCTGTGTGCAGATGCACTGGGCGAAGCCGCTGGAATTCAATCTCGCGCGCACGCTGCATTATGTGGCGGCGGCGGCGCGGGAGGGGAGCCGGGTGGTGCTGTTCCCGGAGACGAATCTCACGAGTTATTATTATCCGTACGTCAACAGGCTGGCGGCGGCGGCGGTGAAGGCGGCGCTCGACCGCGTGGCGGCGGCGGCGGCCGAGCATGGGATCTGGGTGATTTGTGGCACGTTCCGGCGCACGCGGGACCGGCTGCTGAATGTGGCGCATGTGATCGATCCGCGCGGGAAGGTTGTGTACGAGTACGCCAAGATCAACATGGCCGGGCGGGACGAGCAAGCGTTTTGCCGGGGCGGGAACAAGCTGGCGCTGTTCGAGATCGATGGGATTTTGTGTACGCTGGTGATCTGCCGCGACGGGCGGCATCCCGAGCTGTATCGCCTGCCTGCGATGGCGGGGGCGCAGATTCTATTTCACCCGTCCTGCAGTTCGGACGAGATCGAGGCGGTGTGCTGGAAGCGCACGTCGGGGCGGGCGCAGCAACCGGTGGGGCCTAACGCCAAGATATTTCATTGCGTGGCCAATACGATCGGGCAGGATCCGGAGGGCAAGCAGACGTCGAGCGGCACGTCGTTCATCCGCGAGCCGAACGGGATTCCGCTGGCGGAGGCGGGGGCCAACCAGGAGGAGATGATCACGGCGGTGCTTGAGCTGGCACGGGCCGACCGGTCCTACGTGCGCGACAGCTTGCGAAACCCACCGTTTCTGGCGAAGCATTGGAAGCAGATGATGGCGGCGATGATGAAGCGTAAAGATGTGAAGCCGACCTGAATCGGGAAGTATCGAACCGCAGATTTTTGCAGGGGTGGCGCGGATGCAGCGGGACCCAGGCAGCGTGAATAAACAGGCCGGGTACGGCGTCTAACCCGTGGACAGGACCGAGCCCATGGATCAGGATGTACTTCGATGGGTGGACGCGGCCCAGCGCGGCGATCAGGCGGCCTTTGGGGAGCTTGTGAAAGCGTACCATGGGCGCGTCTACAGCCTGGCCTACGGGATGGTGAGCAACACGGCCGACGCGGAGGATCTGGCCCAGCAAACGTGGGTGCGCGTGTGGCAGAAGCTGGGCACGTTCAAGCGGGATGCGCAGTTTTATACATGGGTGTATCGGATCGCGTCGAACCTCTGTCTGGATCACCTGCGGCGGCGGCGCCGCGCGCAGGAGGAGCCGCTGGATGAAATCGTGGAGCCGGAACCGGCGCCGGATGTGGTGAGCGCGCCGAGCGCGGCGCCGACGCCCGATGCGGTGCTGCAGCAGCGCGAGACGCGCGAGCAGTTCGAGCGGGCGCTGGAGATACTTTCGCCGGAGCACCGGCTGACGATGCGGCTGCGAGAAGTGGACGGAATGGCGTACGAGGAAATCGCGCGCGTGATGGAATGCCGTGTGGGCACGGTGATGTCGCGGCTGTATTACGCGCGCAAGAAGCTGGTTGAACATTTGCGGGGCGCACGATGAATTGCCGACGGGCACAACAGTGGATCGGATTGCGGCACGATGACCGGCTGGAGCCGGCGCGGGTGCAGCATCTGGCGGCGCACCTGGCGGGGTGCGCGGCGTGCCGGGAATTTGCCGCGCAAGTGGGCGCGGTGGGCGCGCAGTTGCGGGCGCAAGCGGTGCCGGCGGGGCCGACGCCCGAGGCGGCGTGGGTGGCGGTGCAGCGGGCGATCCGGCTGGCGGATCAACCGAAAGCGCCGGCGGCATCATGGTGGGGTGTTGGACCGTGGGTGCGCTGGGCCAGCGCGGCGGCGTTGGCGGTGGCCGTGGCGATTGGCGGGCTCGTGCGCTATGGCGGCGGGCCAGCGGGTGTGGTGTCGGAAGCACCGATGGTGGCGGCGGCGCCTGTGCAGGCCACGGAGGTTGTGAGCGTCACAACGGAGCTGGCGGGCGCATCCATCATGGTGTATGAAGATTACGACACCGGCGCGACCGTGGTGTGGGTCGAGCCGGCGGAGGATGGCGATCATGTCCGGATGTGAACGGCGCGCGTGGATGCGACTCGGCCTGGCGGCGCTGGCCGGCGTGGTGCTGTGTGGACTGCCGGCATCCGCCGTGGCTGCGGATGTGGTGCGTATCAATGCAACCTTGATGCGCGCGTCCAACGATGCCGGGGCCAAGGGCGGTAAGAAGCAAGGGCTACCCGGCGTCCTCAATTTCAATTCCAATCAAACGGTGGGCAGTGGCTCGGCCACCATTGCGGTTCCCGGCAGCGCGTCGATATCGCTGGGGCAGGGGCACAGCCTGGCGGTGAGTCTGTCGCCGTTGTCCGGCAACCGGGTGCAGGCGAGCATCAACTGGCGTGGGCCTGCGGGCTCCATGCAGAACACCACCGTGCGGCTGACGCGCGGCGGTCCGTCTGTATTCCTTGGGGGCGGGCCCAAGCAGGATGGCGGCACGATGATCGTTTCCGTGTCGGCGCGGTAAAAATGGGACCGTGGGACTTTAGGACCTTAGGACCTTGGGACCTTAGGACTTTAGGACCTTAGGACCTTAGGACCTTAGGACCTTAGGACCTTAGGACTATAGGACCTTAGGACTGTGGGACCGGTGATTGAATAAAATGCATCCCTCCTTCGTCTTACCTGACGAGCCCACGGTGGGCCAAGGAGGTCTGAATGAATGCGGTGAAGATGAGTTTGTTGACGACGGGATTGGTTGCGGCGGTGCTGGCGACGGGTTGTTCGAGCCCGGGGTACCAGGCGCGGCAATCGGAAATCAATACGGCGATTGGCGGTGGGGTGTTGGGCGGCGTGCTCGGTGGCGTCGTCGGCAACAACATCGGCGACGGTGAGAACCAGGTGCTCGGCGCGGCGCTCGGAACGCTGGCGGGCGCATGGGCGGGGCAGCAGTACGGGTCGGGGCAGGATAACACCCGGCACCGGCTGGAATCGCTCGAAACGCAGTCGCAGACCGAAACGGTGATGATCCAGAATGTGAATGGATCCTATTCGCCAGTGGTCTTGAGCAAGGTCGGGTATGGCCAATATCGCGGGCCGCGCGGGGAGATTTATACGGCCCGGCCATCGGAGGATCAACTGAAGCAGGCCTACGGGCTGGGCCAGTAACGCTGGAACCAATTTCCGGCACCACCCACGGGGGTGATTCGCGAAGGCGGATCGCCCCCGTTTTTATTTCAGGCATTTTGATGCCGTCCCTCCTGGAGGGGGGCAAGTCCGGAGGCCGACATCCACCGCGATCATCCAAATCCATGCGCTTCAGTCTTGCGCCAGAAGCGTGCGAAGCGCAAGCTGACGGATTGCACGAATGGGGAGAATTTTCGATGAAATTGGTCGAGTCCTTCAAAACGCAAGTGGATGCCGATATCAGGCGGCGTGGTTTGGCGTATTACAACGGGGGACGGGTTTCCAAGACCAGAAAGACAGACACTGAATTCACCGCCTGGGTACGCGGGACAAATTTGTATCGCGTTTCGCTGGTAATCGATGACGGGGGGGTGGGTGCGGTCTGCACCTGTCCGTACTTTTCCGGTGGCGACAGCTGCAAGCACATCTGGGCCACGATTCTCGCCGCGGATGCCGTCGGATTTGGCCGGGGTCTGGAATTGACCGCGGTTGATGAAGACGAGACGGATTGGGAGGAAGACGATGCGCCGGCGTCGGCGGTGGGGTACCGTGGGTTTGCGCCGGCGTATCCGCCGGTCAAGCGCACATGGCGCGACGCGCTGAATGCCTTTGCGCCGCGCACGCCGGAGGCGGGGGTGAATCCGTGGCCGGCAAATCGACAGATTGTCTATCAGGTGCGGCACGATGAGCATGTACCGGAAAATGGCGCGTTGGTGGTGGCGATCCGGTCGCGCGATCCGCGGTTGAAGGGCGGCTGGTGCAAAGCGCGGCGGGTGCGGGTCAATGTGAACGAACTCACGGCGCTGCCGGATTCGGAAGACCGTGAAATTCTGGCGGCACTTTGCGGCGGGCGTGAAAGCGGATACTGGGGCGCTAATGACCATCCGCTGGGAGAAATGTACCGGCTGAATCCGGTGCAGATTCCCGTGCTATTTCCGCGCCTGATTGCGACGGGGCGCTGCCTGTTGCTGGCGCCGGAGACGGAAGATGACGGGGCGCCGCTGGTGGTCGATCCCGACGAGACGCCGTGGCGCTTCACGGTGACGGTGACCAAAATCCGCAACGGGTACCGCGTGGACGGCAGCCTACAGCGCGGCGACGAGCAGCACTCCCCGAAAGAAGCGGCGATTTGTTTGAAAGCCGGCTGGGTGGTTTGGCCGGATGCGCGCGTGTCGCGGCTGGATGCGGGGCAGGCGTTCGACTGGTTGTTGTTTTTCCGCCACGGGCACGCCTTCGATGTGCCGACGGCCGAGACGAACCGCATGCTGGCGGCATTGTTCGCGCACGCGCACGCTCCGCCCCTGCAATTGCCCGCCGAATTGCAAGTCACGGAACACGCGCCCGCGCCGTCCCCGTGCGTGCGCATGCGCCCTCCGCGCCGCGCTTCCTGGGGTGGCCCGCCCGCGGCGGTGCCGGCTGAACTTGTCTTTGACTACGCGGGACAGACGATCAATCCCTTCGATCCCGCGACGGCGGAGACGCTGTTCCGCGCGGACGTGCGCGCGGTGACACGGCGCAACATGGCGGCTGAACAACTGCGCATGGCGGAATTTGCGGAAGCGGGCTTTTCGCGGGCCATGCATATCGAGGATCCGCGAATTCCGTTCGAAGTTGCCGCGGAGCGGGTGCCGCGCGCCGTGCTGGCCCTGCTTGAAAAAGGCTGGCGTGTGGAATCTGCGGGCAAACCTTTCAGGCGCGCGGGGGCGCTATCGGTGGACGTGACCTCCGGGGTGGATTGGTTCGATGTGCGCGTGCGCGCGGAATTCGAGGGTGTGGCGCTGGACATGCCGGCGCTGCTGGCGGCGGTGATGAAGAAGGATCGGACGGTGGTGCTGGGCGACGGATCACTGGGCATGCTGACGGACGATGTCCTCAAAAAACTTGTGCCGTTTTTGGGGATGGGAAACGCGGAGGCGGAGAGCATCCGCTTCAAGCGCAACCAGTCTGGCATTCTGGATGCGTTGCTGGCGGCACAACCGGAGGCCACCTGCGACGCCACGTTCCGCAAGGTGCGCGAGGAGCTGCGCACCTTCACGGCCGTGGCGCCGGTGGATGCACCACCCGGGTTTTGTGGGACGCTGCGGCCCTACCAGCGGGAGGGGCTGGGGTGGCTGCAGTTTTTGCAGCGCTTTGGATTTGGCGGTTGCCTGGCGGACGACATGGGGCTGGGCAAGACCGTGCAGGTGCTGGCACTGCTCGAACAGCGCCGCGCGATGCGTGCGGCCGGCCAACCGGAACTTGGGCGTTCGCTGGTGGTGGTGCCGCGGAGCCTGGTGTTCAATTGGAAGCAGGAGGCTGGGCGGTTCGCGCCTCAACTCAAGATTCTCGACCATACGGGCACGTACCGGGCCCGGGACGCGGCGGCATTTGGCGATTGCGACGTGGTGCTGACGACGTATGGCACGTTGCGCAAGGACATCGCGCACTTCAAGGATTGTGTGTTCGACTATGTGGTGCTGGATGAGGCCCAGGCCATCAAGAACGCGGGTGCGCAGACGGCCAAGGCCACGCGGCTATTGCAGGCGCGCCACCGGCTGGCGATGAGCGGCACACCGATTCAGAACCACATGGGCGACTTGTGGAGTCTTTTCGATTTTTTGAATCCGGGGATGCTCGGAACATCGACGGCGTTTCGCGTCAAGGACCTCGGGGCGCGGGATGCCGACCCGGCCTTGCGAGAGATGCTGGCGCGCGCGCTGAAGCCGTTCATTTTACGGCGCACGAAGGCGCAGGTGGCGCGCGATTTGCCTGAGCGGACGGAAGAGACGGTTTATTGTGAGATGGAGGCGGGGCAGCGCAAGGAGTACGACAAGCTCAAGCTGTACTACCAGCAATCGTTGCTGGCGCGGGTCGAGAAGCAGGGGCTGAACAAATCGAAGATGCATGTGCTCGAAGCGCTGCTGCGCCTGCGCCAGGCGGCCTGCCATGTGGGGTTGCTCGATCCGGCCCGGCTTGGCGAGGGCAGCGCCAAGCTGGATGTGTTGCTCGATCAGCTGGACGAGGTTACGGAAGGGGGGCACAAGGCGCTGGTCTTTTCGCAGTTCACCAGCTTTCTCGCGATCGTGCGGGCCCGGCTCGACGCGCGGGGGATTGCGTACGAATATCTCGACGGCAAGACGAAGGATCGCCAGGCGCCGGTGGAGCGGTTTCAAAAAGACGATGGCGCGAAGCTGTTTCTGATCAGCTTGAAGGCCGGCGGGTTGGGGCTCAATCTGACGGCGGCGGAATATGTGTTTTTGCTCGATCCCTGGTGGAATCCGGCGGTGGAGGCGCAGGCCGTGGATCGCGCGCACCGCATTGGACAGACGCGCCATGTGTTCGCGTACCGGTTGATCGCGAAGGACACGGTGGAGGAGAAGGTGCTGGAGTTGCAGAAGACCAAGCGCGCGCTTGCGGATTCGATTGTTACGGCGGACAACAGCCTGATCCGCACGTTGACGCGCGAGGATCTGGAGTTGTTGCTGGCATAGGACTCTGGCGAACGGCGGCGGAGCCGCCGTCCGACAGAGCCCTATATGATGGGGGATTGTTTGGGCAGAAGCCCGGATCAATACCTGCGATCTGAACAGACGGAAAGGACCAGAGACATGCTGCACAAACAGGCGAACGACGTGCCGGCGGAGATGGTGCCGGTGGGGCGGGGGGCGACGAAGCAGGTGCTGATTGGCGCGGATGAGGCACCCAATTTTGCCATGCGCAAATTTTCGATTCAACCCGGCGGCGGGATGCCACCGCACACGAATACGGTTGAGCACGAGCAGTACGTCTTGCGCGGGCGGGCGCGCTTGGGCATTGGGGACAAGACGCTCGTGGCGCAGGCTGGCGACGTGATTTTTATTCCGGCCCAAACGCCGCACTGGTACGAGGTCGAGGGCGCCGAGCCCTTTGAGTTTTTGTGTCTGATTCCCAACATGCCGGACCGGATGGAGTTGGTGAAGGCGCGGTAGAGCTGCGTTGCAGATATCGAATTATACACCATGCCGTATATCCGTTTGGGAGGGGCGAGTTACACGAGCCCGATTCCTGCGGCGTCGCGGCGCTCCGCCCTCCCGGTTGCGCAATGAATTTTGGCGCTGTGCATAGAAGCGAACTGCGGCACGACCCACCCCCCACTTCCGCCTTCGCCAAGGCTACGGCGGACAAGTCGCGTACCCCTCCAGGGAGGGGGTCGATCAGGCACTCCTTCATAAATCGAGGGTGACGGTGACGACATCCTCGCGCGGCGCGCATTCCCTGCGGAATCCGAGCGTTTCGCAGACATGCAGCATGCCGGGATTGTTGATTAGAACGTTGCCGACGATGTGGCGCATGTGTTCAGCCCGGCCGATCTGAATCAGGCGCCGCAGCAATTCCGTGCCCAGGCCCTGGCGCTGGAAGCGATCACCCACCAGCAGGGCAAATTCCGCCGTGTCCGTGTCGGGGATTTTGATGAGGCGCCCGATGGCCAGAATTTCGGTGAGCCCCGTTCCGGCATCGTGGTGTTCCGCCACCAGCGCGATTTCCCGGTCGTAGTCGTTGAAACAGACATGGGTCAGGCGCTGGTGCGCAGTGCGCTGGCCGAGTGAGATCAGGTGAAAATAGCGCAGATAGACGCTATTTTCGGAAAGCGTTTCGTGGAATTTCACCATACACGCTTCGTCATCCGGGCGGATCGGCCGGATGGTTACCACGATGCCGTCACGCATGGTCCAAGGGGACACATATTGGGTTGGGTAGGGGCGGTTGGCGTTGGTCTGGGCGGTATTCATGTGGTTGGTTCGCTCTCTGTGAGCCAACGAGCGTACATGACTGCATGAATTATGCGAGCGTGTAGCGCGCGCTGTTTATAAAACATATTGATGGGATCGGGGTAAAACGAAACAATGCCCGACGTGCATGATGGAATTACTCACACAATTTACTGGGGGCAACGAAGTTGCCCAGGCGGTGCTGGTTTTGTCGGTTATTTCGGTGACCGGCCTGGCGCTTTCGGGCATCAAATTCCGTGGCGTCGGACTTGGCAGCACGGCGGTGCTGTTTGCGGGATTGTTCTTCGGCGAAATCGGATGGCATATCCGGCCGGAGGTGCTGGATTTTGTCCGCGAATTCGGTTTGATCCTATTCGTGTTTACCATCGGCATGCAAATTGGCCCGGGTTTTTTCGCTTCGCTGAAGAAGGGCGGACTCCCAGCGAATCTATGTGCGGCGGCGGTGGTGATTGGCGGGGCGGGGCTCACGGTTCTGATCGCCTGGCTGCTGGGTATCGGTCCGGTTGCGGCAGCAGGTCTGTTTTCCGGGGCGACGACCAACACGCCGGCGCTTGGTGCAGCCCAGCAGGCACTGGCGGTGGTGCCCGGCGTGGACGCTTCGGCGAAGGCCTTGCCCGCGCTGGCGTATGCCGTGGCCTATCCCGGCGGGGTCTTCGGCATCATCTTTTGCATCCTATTGTTGCGCGTGATGTTTGGAATCCGGCCGGAACGGGAACTAGAGGCCTTCGAGCGCGAGCGGCGCGGGGTGCAGTCACCGCTCAATCGCCGGAATTTGCTCATTACAAACCCCAACCTCGACGGACTTGCGATCGGAGCAATCCCGGGTTTGCGGGAAACGAACATTACCATTTCGCGGGTGCAGCATGCCGGAAGTGAGGCGGTGTGCGTGGCCACGCCAGACGCCATCATCCATACCGGCGACACGATTCTGGCGGTCGGGTCTGTTAACGCCCTCGAGGATTTTCGTCGGATCGTGGGCGAGCATTCCGATGCCGACCTGATGGTGTTGTCCCCCCACATCCTCTTCCAGCGGGCTATCGTGACCAAAAAGCAAGTGCTCGGGAAAACACTGCGCCAGCTTGAGTTGCACACGACGTATAACGTGGTGGTGACGCGGTTCATGCGCGGGGATGTTGAAATGCCGGCCGACCATGACACGCGTCTGCATTTTGGAGATACCCTGCAGGTGGTGGGGGACCAGCAGGGCCTTGAGCAGGTGGTTGCCCTACTGGGTGATTCGCCCAAAGCGCTCCTGACGACAAACTTCCTGCCGGTTTTTCTTGGCCTTGCACTCGGGGTGGCGGTGGGGCTGATTCCGTTTGCGATTCCCGGGCTGCCCGTTCCCGTCAGGCTGGGGTTGGCGGGAGGGCCCCTGGTTGTGGCGATCGCCTTGAGCCGAATTGGGCACATTGGACGGGTCGTCTGGTATTTTCCTGCAGGGGTGAATCAGGCCCTTCGGGAGTTGGGGATTGTGCTTTTTCTGGCTTGTGTCGGCCTGAAAGCCGGATCGCAATTCATTGCAACGCTGCTAAGCCCCCAGGGCCTCACCTGGCTGCTCGCCGGGTTCTGCATCACGCTCCTGCCGATCCTGGTCGTCGGAATTGTGGGGCGGGCGGTGCTGAAGATGAACTATGTCACCTTGAGCGGCATTATCGCGGGTAGCATGACCGATCCTCCGGCGCTGGGGTTTGCGAATGCACTGCTGAAGAGCGATGCGCCTTCGGAGGCCTACGCGTCGGTTTATCCCTTGACGATGCTGTTGCGCATTATCTGCGCGCAGCTTCTGATTCTTGTGTTCTGTTGATTGACGTGGCGGTGCAGCGTGGCGGTGCAGCGTGGCGGCATGTGGCGGCGGGCGAGACCCCGGATTTGGCAACGCTGGCCAGTGCGGTGAAGATGAGCCCATCGCACTTTTGTCGAATTTTCAAGTCGCTGACAGGGGTGTCGGCGCCTGATCCCGCTGCTGCTACGCCACATTGAGGATCTCAAGGCGGTGGGCTTCGATGCCCTCCAGCAACTCGGCAGGACCCTCGGGTCCTGGAGCGATGAGATCGCCCGCATGTGGCGCTTCACCAAAAACAACGGCATCACCGAGGGCTTCCACAACAAAATGGAAATGATCTCCAGAAGAGCCTTCGGCTTCCGAAACTTTCAGAACTACAGGCTGCGGGTCCGAGTTCTATGTGCTTAGGAAAAACAGGGGGTGCCCCCGTTAATGGTGTTGAGCCGTGTTGAGCCTAAAAATGGTGGGCGATGTAGGATTCGAACCTACGACCCCTTGGGTGTGATCCAAGTGCTCTAACCAGCTGAGCTAATCGCCCCCGATGTGGAGGTACCGGGATCGTATCCGGTATGGGGCAAGATCGCACAGGCGCCGCAATCCTGTC
>CAMFEP010000055.1 GCA_945949405.1 Kiritimatiellales bacterium | reverse complement strand
CGGAGTCCCCATGATCTCGTCGGACGCCGCGTCGAGCACCATGTGGCTCAAGGTCCGCGCCAGCCCCAGGTCGGAAACTTTGACGCTGCCGTCCGCGTCCACCAACACATTGTCCGGCTTCACGTCGCAATGGATGATGCGCGCCTCCTGCCACGCATACCCCAGCGCGTCCGCCACGCAGTCCGCCACCAGCAGGGCGTCCCCCACGGAGAGCGCCCCCTTGCGCCGGATCCATTCCGCCACCGTGTACCCCGACACATACTCCATGATGAAGTAGTACATGTCGCCCAGCGCGTTGGCGTCGTACACCTGCACAATCCCGGGATGCTTCAGCCGCGCCGCCGCTTGCGCCTCTTTCTGAAAGCGCAGTATGTCCGCAGGATCGCTGGCGAACTTGGAGTACAAAATCTTGATCGCCACCGTGCGGTCGAGCGACACCTGCCGCGCCTTCCACACCGTGGCCATGCCGCCGGCGCCAACCTTCTCCAATATTTCAAACCCGGGAATATCCATGGTAGCCATCGTGAATGAGACCGCTAATCAGTAGAACGGGAGGGGCGGCCGCCTGGCCGCCCTGAAGCCTGGCCGCCCACCTGCCCCGCCATCAGCGCACCGGCGCAAACAATATAATGCGCGGCCATCGCGTTATCTTGATGGATCATAGTGATTTACACCCAATCGTCAAGATGCTAGGGTGGCAGCACCATGAGTTCCCGCGGCAGCTCCGGCCAGGCGACAGTCGAGTTTATCCTGGTGGCCGCCGTGTTGCTCGCAATGGTCGCCGTGCTGGCCGTGCTGCTCGTCAGCGTGCGTGAGCAGGGTGGCCGCGTGGTCGAACTGGTCGCCGCAGATTCGCCGTGATGTATTTTGTGTGTAGGGGCGCTTGTGTCAAGCGCCCGGCAAATGTCGAAAAACGCCGGGAGATCAAATGAACAAATCCATGCGCCAGCGTAGCAACAAAAGCGGCCAGACCATGGTCGAATACATCATCATCGTCGTCATCATCGCCATCGCCGCCATCGCCATCTTCGGCGTCTTCGGCGACACCATCCGTGACAAATTAAGCGGTGCCGTCACCGAACTCGGTGGCGATTCCGATGCCGCGGACGCCGCCCGCGACACGAAGTCTGAAGACTGGCTCAAGGACCTCGGCCCCGACGGCGCCGGCACCGCCAACAACTAATGGAGGCGCCCCCGTGCCTCCTCCTCATTCACCAACAACCGGTGGACTGCGGCCTCCGGACGCGGTCACCCCCCCCCTCCATTTCTTCCCCCTTCCACAATCGGCAATCATCAATCGGGAATCGGTAATTTCCCCCCGTTCTGGCCAATCCTTGATCGAATCCTGCATCGTCATCGCCTGCACCGCCCTCCTGCTTTTCGGCGCCCTCCAACTCTCCCAGCTCCTCGCCGCCAAAGAAATCCTCACCCACGCCGCTGCCCGCGGCGCCCGCGCCAAAACCGTCGGCTTCAACCGCTGGATGGTTAACAAGGTCGTCGATGTCGCTGCCATCCCCAACGCCGGCCGCATGCGCGTGCCTGATTATGAAAATGTGAACGGCGCCCTGCGCGCCTTGGTCGCCAGCGCCCACCCCGGGGACACCTGGAACTACGCACTGCGCACCGAACCCGCCTCCGTCCAGGCCGCCCTCGAACACGCCCGCATCCCCGAATATCTCGCCGCAGAAAATCCCGCCCGCGCCCGCTACATCCTCGATTACGACAACTGGGACACGATCGGCTATTGGGCCCACAACAGCACCGATGACCCCGGCAATGCCCCGCTCGTCCGCCTCCACGCCTACCAGGACTACCCCCTCTGGGTCCCCCTCCACCGCGCCTTCTACGCCGCCGACACCCTCTCCCTCTCCGCCGACGCCACCCTGGAATCCCACTACCCCCTCTACCTCGATGACCAGGATTGGTGACGCCATGCAAAAATTCCTAAGGCATGCTGACGACCGCAACACAATCGGGGTCGGCGTCGGTATCGGAATCGATCCCGAAAAGATACCCGCAAAATCGTGTATCCGGATCGAAAAGGTTCTAACTGCCCTAAGGTGGCCCGGGCGCTCCGCGCGCGGGCAATCGCTCCCGCCCCGTCCCCATTCCTCCCTCCGTCCTCAATCTTCAATCTGCAATCGGCAATCGGCAATCCCCCCCAGCACCCTGCACCAAGCACCAAGCACTTCCCATCTCCCCAACACCCCGATACCCCGACACGCCGACACGCCGACACACTCCCCCCGCTCCGGCCAATCCCTCATCTTCATCCTCCTCGCCCTCGTCATCCTCATCTTCGTCGTGCTCTGGAATTTCGACCTCCACAAAACCATCAACGTCAAACTCACCACCCAGAACGCCGGCGACGCCGCCGCCACCATGGGCGCGCGCTGGCAGGGCATCTCCCTCAACCTCGTCGGTGACCTCAACATCATGAATGCCCTCGCCGTCTCCGCGAATGACCTCCAGACCCAGCTCGCCGTCTCGAATCTCCAGGCGCGCCTCGGTATGGTCGGCCCCATGATCGGCTTCCTCGCCGCCCAGCAAGCCGCCAAGAACAACGGCGTGCACCAATACGACGTCTTTTCGACAATGATCCGCGACCATGCCCATGTCGTGCGCAACGAGTACACAGAACGCGTCGGCCCCAACGGCGAAATGGCGGTTCCCGAACCCTATTCCGGTGCCTGGGAGGAAGTCGCCGACATGCTCGACCTCGCCGCCGATGACGGCATTGCCGCCGGCCCCGAGAACGCGCGCTTCTACTCGGACTTCGTCGGCGATCACATCCTGCTCGACCCCGCCTTCTATGACGCCATCGCCGGCCGCTCCTGGTGCTGGTTTTTTCACAACGCTCCAGGCCTGCTTGAAGACTATACCGACTTCACCTGGTGGCCGGACCTCCCCCCAATCGTCCCCGGCGAATTCATCAATAGCGAAATTTTCGGCCTCGGCCTCGTCCGCCGCGCCACCGGCATCGGCGCACTTGTGGATCAAGACCTGCTCGCCTCCATCGCCAGCGATCGCGGACTGAACGGCGGCCTCACCGCCGCCGGCACCAACACCACGGCCACCTGGTACTGCTACGGGGAAACCTGGGCACCCTGGCTCGCCTTGTCCCAGGATTCCGAGGACCCCTTCCCCGCCACCGGCACCGTCCGCCCACAGTATGACTACGCCGGTGCCGATTCCGCCGTGCGTGTCATCGCCAACGCCACACGCATCGCCCCCGGTAAGGAAAATGGGACCAACACCATCACGTGGACCGCCGCCGCCAAACCCTTCGGCTATCTCGCCGAAACCGACCCGCCCCACCTCTATTCCATCGTGCTCCCCGCCTTCCACGATATCCGCCTCATCCCCATGGATGCTTCCTCCGCCTGGCCCGGCGGTTCCTTCGATCCCGAATGGCGCCGTTTCATCGAGGAAGACCTCCCCATCTATGTGGCCAGCGGCGATCTCGCCGGCTGCCACTCCTATTACTGCAACCAGTTGCGCACCTGGGAAGATGAAGCCTTCCGCGCCGACGGCGTGGCCTGGCTTAACGACAACCGCGACCAATGCACCGCCGGCGGCCCCGGCAACGGCCCCGGCGGCGGCCGCCGCCGAGGACACTGATGCGCCAACATTTCCAAATCCAAGGTGGACCGCGGCCTCCGGACGCGGTTTCCCCATCCGCGGTTCTATTCCCTTCCCCCAATCTTCAATCTTCAATCTTCAATCTTCAATCCTCCTCCGGACAGGCCATCCTCGAATTCCTCATCGGCATCGTCGCCTTCCTCGCCCTCACCGCCGGCCTCCTCCAACTCGTGCTCATCGCCAACGCCCACCTCGACGCCATGAACGAAGCCCGCCAGGATGCCGGCCGCCTCGCCCTTCTTCCCCTCCTCTCCCCGGACACCCCCGACTACATCCGCCAGTGGAACGCCGGTGACGACGATCGCACCTACTCGCGCGATGATGCCTTCAACCACGCCAACGCCCAATCGTTCCGCGACATCTATACGGAACAAATGGCAGGCGCCACCGCCGACTGGGCCGTGATGGGCGCCATCCCCGGCAACCCCATCGACGACCTCCGCTCCGCCCCCGAACCCGTCAACGCTTTCGGCCTCGTCTCCGCCAGCGAAACCCGCGACGTCCCCCTCCTCCCCGCCGTCCGCCACCTCCTCTACCGCGCCGACCAGATCGACATCGAAAGCAAAGTCTGGATGACCTCCACCTACGGAATCTATTGATGCTCCGCTCAACCCATGATCATTCCCCCTCTGGGGTAGGGACGGGACTCCGTGCCGTCCGCCATTTCCGACACTTCAACATTCTACATTCCTTGTTCGATATTCTGCGGTTTACCCCAGCCCGGCCCCCATCCCGCCTCTCTCCGCGCACTCCGCTCCTCCGCGTGAAATCCTTCCTCCTCCTCGCCCTCCTCCTCACCCTCTCCACCCAAGCCCGCGTCTTCACCCGCTCCCCCTCCGCCGCCGACGTCGCCACCCTCTTCGAATCCCTCGGCGGCCGCCTGATCTACGAAAGCCGCGTGCGCGTCAACGACGGCGATGGCGACCTCGCCATCTTCGGCCTCGATACCCCACTGGAACCCCTCCTCGCCTCCCTGCGCCAGTCGCTCAACACCGATACCCTCGCCGCCGCCGGCAATCTCGCCACGGGCCTCATCGTCCGCGACGACGCCATACTCCGCCTTGTCATCACCCAGCCCGATCCGCAGGGCCAGATCGTCGCCTTCACCATCCGCCAGACCCCCGCTGAATATCAACGCTCCGCCATTCCCCCCACCGCACGCGTCCTCGCCGGCCTCCAGCCCTACCCCGGCTCGTCCCCCCACTTCATCGCCGAGGATGCCCACACCGGCGCCGCCTTCGCCGTCTCCACCGCCTCCGCCGCCCCCGCCGATATCCGCGAATATTACTCCACTGAATTACGCGGCTCCGGCTGGCAACCCCTCCTCCCCTCCCCCCCACGGGAGGGCGGAGCTCCGCGACGCCGCCCCCCTCCCGCCTCCTCCCCCGACCGCCTCCTGGCCTTCAGCAAGGGCGATGACCTCTGCTTTCTCCTCGTCACCACCGCCCCGGATTCCGCCGAATCCACCATTACGCTGTTGCATAAACGCCCCGGCATGAAATAATGCGCCAACAGGCTGACCAGATGATTACATCTAAATTTCGCGTAAATTCGCGTTCATTCGCGGTTTTCTTTCCTTGTGTAAATCGTTTCGGCTTAACGTAAATCCCCCACCCGCATGAACCAAAAACTCATCCTCGTCCTGTCTCTCCTCGCCGGTGCCCTCGCCTTCGGCTTCAGCATCCAGTATTTCCAGTCCCGCGACGCCGAACTCGCCCGCCAGCGCGCCGAATTCGAGAAACGCGTCCGCACCGTGGAAGTCGTGGTCGCGGCCAAGGACGTTCCCGCCGGCATGACCCTCGAAAAAGACGATATCGCTCGCGATTTTCGCTATGACATTGAGCTGCGTGGGCGCGAAGACGCCGTCATCGCACAGGAGGCCGCCTTCGTGCTGGGGCGCAAGACACTCTTTAGCCTGAAAAAGGGCGAGGCCATCAATTGGTCCGACCTCGAAGGCGGCGGCCGCGCCGGCCCCGACCTAGCCTCCGCCGTCACCCCCGGCATGCGCGCCGTCTCCCTCCCCGTCGGCGGCGCCGCCGCCGTCAGCAGCCTCGTCATGCCCGCCGATCGTGTGGATGTCCTCGGCACCTTCTCGTTTCCCTCCAAAACCGTGCCCGGCGAATTGGAAACCGTCACCCTCACCATGCTGCAGGACGTCACAGTACTCGCCACCGGCCAGCGCCTCGCCAACGCCTCCATGGCCCAGCAACGCGCCGCGCGCATGAGCAGCTACAGCACCGTCACCCTCGAAGTCACCCCCCGCGAGGCCGAATTGCTCGTCTTCGCCCAACAACTCAAGGGACGCCTCACCCTCTCCCTGCGCAATTCCAGCGATGTCTCTTTCGAGAAGGATCTGCCTTCCGTAAACTTCGATCGCATCGAAGAAAGCCTTCCCGAACTCAATCAATACCGCCAGCGCAACATCCGCCACAAAACCACCCCCTGATTTTCCCCTATTTTCTTTTTTCGAATTTCGTATTTGTTTCGAATTTCGGATTTTGGATTTTCCGCCTTTCGTTATGCAACTGGTCATTCGCCAACCCGGCCGCGACCCCGCGATCTTCGCGATCGAATCCGGCATCTTCACCATCGGGCGCGACGAAGATTGCCGCATCCACCTCTCCCACTCCGACATCGCCGACCGCCATGCAATCCTCACCGTCGCCCCCGAAGGCTCCTCCATCGAGGACCTCGATTCCGAATCCGGCACCATCATCAACCGCCGCCGTGTCCACGGCCGCCAGCCCCTGCACCCCGGTCTCCCCTTCACAATCGGCCCCTTCGAACTCGTCATCGAAGAACCCACCGGCACCCTCCGCAGTCCCCCGCCCAGCACCCAGCACCCAGCACCAAACAATCCCAGCACCTCTCCTTCCCTGAACCCTGAACCCAAAACCCGCCCCGCCTCCATCCCTCCCCCCTCCGCACCAAGCACCAAGCACGCAGCACCCAGCACGTCCTCGCCTGAAACCGAACTCCGCCGCTCCATCAAGCAGCAGATCCACCGCGAACTCGTCACCCGCCTCGACATCAAGCGCCTCACCGCCTCGCGCGTCGACCACGCCGAATTGCGCGAGCGCGCCATCAAATCGATTCGCGCCATCGTCACCGAAGTCAGCAGCCGCCTCCCGCCCGGCGTGAACCCGGAACACCTCGTCAAGGAAATCTGCGACGAAGCCCTCGGCCTCGGCCCTCTCGAGGATCTGCTCGCCGACCCGGATATCACCGAGATCATGGTCAACGGCCCGAACCAGGTCTATTACGAGAAAGGCGGCAAAATCCTCCACGCCTCGCAAACCTTTATGAACGACGACTCGGTCCTCGCCATCATCGAGCGCATCGTCTCCCCCTTGGGGCGACGCATCGACGAAAGCCAGCCCTATGTCGATGCCCGCCTGCCCGATGGCTCGCGCGTGAACGCCATCATCCATCCGCTCTCCCTCGTCGGCCCCTGCCTCACCATTCGCAAATTCTCCAAAATTCCCTACACCGCCCAGGACCTGATCCGCTTCGGCTCCATGTCCGAAGCCATCGCCCAACTCACCTCCGTCTGCGTCAAATTGCGCAAGAACATCATCGTCTCCGGCGGCACCGGCTCCGGCAAAACCACCCTGCTCAACGTCCTCGGCAATTTCCTGCCGTCAGACGAACGCATCATCACCATCGAGGATGCCGCCGAACTCCGCCTGAACCAGGAACACATCGTGCGCCTCGAATCGCGCCCCCCCAACATCGAGGGCCGCGGCGCCGTAACCATTCGCGACCTCGTCCGCAATGCCCTGCGCATGCGCCCCGATCGCATCGTCATCGGCGAGTGCCGCGGCGGCGAAGCCCTCGACATGTTGCAGGCCATGAACACCGGCCACGATGGCTCCCTCACCACCGTCCACGCCAACACCCCGCGCGACGTCATCTCGCGCCTGGAAACCATGGTGCTCATGTCGGGCATGGATCTGCCCGTGCGCGTCATCCGCGAACAAATCGCCTCCGCCGTCCACCTGATTGTCCACATCTCCCGCCAGAGCGATGGCTCCCGCCGAATCACGCGCGTCACTGAAATCGTCGGTCTCGAGGGCAACCAGGTGACCATGCAGGACATTTTCGAGTTCCGCCAGACCGGCGTCGGCCCCGACGGCAAGGTCCTCGGCGACTACCATGCCACCGGCGCCGTCCCCACCTTCCTTGAAGAAATCACCGCCCGCGGCCTCCGCATCGACCACGCCATCTTCAACCCCCAACGCAGAGGCCTTTCATGAAGAAGGATTTCTCGCGGAGTCGCGGAGCACACGGAGTGCCGATGGTGTGTTACCCGAACCGGCCTCTCACCGGTTCGGGCAGGGAAATTGTTTCTCCGCGCTCTCCGCGCCTCCGCGTGAAATCTTTCGAGTTCCTTCACCCATGACCATCTTCATCGCCAGCCTCTTCGCCCTCGCCTTCTTCGGCCTCGCCACCGTCTTCTTCCGCGCCATCCGCGAAGGCATGGACCTGTACGCCGGCGCCTACTCCCAGCAAACCGCCCGCCAGTTCGAGGATGTCTTCCTCTTTATCCCCGCCCGCCGCGTCACCGAAATTGGCTGGGCCGCCGCCGCCCTCGTCTTCTTTCTCGTCTTTTTCCTCGTGGGCAATCTCTCCAGCCTGCGCGCCGCGCTCACAGGCCTGTTCCTCTCCACCCTCGCCGGCGCCCTCGCCCTGCGCCTCCCCACGATCCTCCTGCATGTCTTGCGCCGCCGCCGCCTGAACCGTTTTAATCTCCAACTCGGCGATACCCTCGTCAGCATGAGCAATGCCCTGCGCGCCGGCTTCAGCATCACCCAGGCCTTCGAGTCGATCGTGAATGATGGCGAAAATCCAATCGCCCAGGAGTTCGGCGTGTTCCTCCAGCAGACCCGCGTCGGCGTGGCCTTCTCCCAGGCCCTGACCAACCTGGAGGCGCGCGTCGGCAGCGAAGATCTGAAACTCGTCGTGGTCGCCATCGAAACCGCACGCAAGACCGGCGGGAACCTCACCGAAATCTTTGAGCAAATCGCCGCCACAATCCGCGAGCGCCTGCGCCTGGAACGCCGCATCAACACCCTCACCGCCCAGGGCCGCCTTCAGGGCATCGTCGTCAGCATCATGCCCATCGTCATCGGCCTCGCCCTCGTCATCGTCGACCCCAACATGATGCTTCCCTTCCTGCACTCCACCACCGGCGGCCTCGTCATCGCCGCCGTCGCCATCCTCATCACCCTCGGCGGCCTTATCATCCGCAAAATCGTCCGCATCGACGTATGAACATCTCCCCCAAGGCCCTCACCTCCCCCCCCCACTCTTCCCAGGTGGGCAAGCATGCAACATCTCCTCTCGCCCCAGGCACCCATATTGCTTGCCCACCTTCCATGGCAAACGCGGTGTGCGTTTGGCTGCCCGCCTCCGTGGCGGGATGCGAATATGGAATGGCAGATGTGCCCCAAGCGGACGTTTTTAGGAGGTGGGGCAATACTCCGGGTATGCCCCACCTTCTAAAAACGTTCGGGTGGGGTGCAGATGCCGTTCCATATTCGCACCAAACGCACACTGCTTCTTCGCTGCGCCGCCGTCACACCACCAGCCTCAAAGCCCCCACCCCATGAGCGCCACCGCCTCCATCTCCACCGAAGTCCTCCTGATTTCCACCCTCTGGGGCTGCTTCGCCACCGGCATCGGCGCCTATTGCGCCCGCGTCGCCAACCAGATCACCTACGTCACCCTCTCCGACGGCCGCCGCAAGGAACGCCGCATCCCCTTCACCCTGCGCCTGCTCCTCCCCTTCGCCGCCGGCCTCGTCCCCCGCGTCTCCACCCCGCCCTTCAAGCGCGCCCGCGAGGACGCCGACCGCAAACTCATCGCCGCCGGCTTCGAAGGCGTCCTGCGCGCACCCGAATTTCTCGCCATCCGCCTGCTCTTCCCGCTTATCTATGGCACCTTCGCCGCCGCCTCCGTGGCCCTGCTCTTCACCGCCTCCGCCAGCGCGATCCTCCTCCAACTGCGCCTGCCCCTCTGTCTCGTGGCCTTCCTGCTCTGCGCCCTCTACCCCATCCTCTGGCTGCGCGCCGTCATCGCCGAACGCCATCGCGTCATCCGCCGCGCCCTCCCGTTCCTCCTCGATATTCTAACCCTCTCCGTCGAGGCCGGCATGGACTTCATGACCGCCCTGCAACGCCACGTCGAACGCGCGGAGGTCGACGCCCTCGGCGAGGAACTCATCCGCGTCATTCGCGAAATCCAACTGGGCAAAACCCGCCGCGAGGCCCTGCGCGACATGTCCTGGCGCGTAAACTTTTCCGACCTGCGTTCCGTCGTCAACGCCCTCGTGCAGGCCGATGAACTCGGCGTCAGCATCGGCATGATCCTCCGCATTCAATCGGAACAGATCCGCCAGCGCCGCTTCGAACGCGCCGAAAAACTCGCCAACGAAGCCCCCGTCAAACTCCTCTTCCCCCTGCTCTTCTTCATCTTCCCCGCCGTCTTCCTCATCCTCCTCGGCCCCGTCCTCCGCCAGGTCGCCCTCCAGGGTTTCTAGCCGCGCCGTTTTGCGCATTTTGCGCCTTTTGCGGCCAATCCCCATTCGCGTCCGTTCGCGTCCATTCGCGGTCTCTTGCCCCCCTCTTGCCCCCATTTCCCAATCTTCAATCTGCAATCTTAAATCTTCAATTTCCCCTCCGCCCCTGTTACCTTGAATCACACATGGCCGATCGCCCCAATCTGCTGATTCATGCCGGCCCGGATGCCGGGCTGGAAATCCGCGTCACCACCGCGGAGGGCATCCGCCTTGGCCGCTCCACAAAAAATGACGTGGTCCTGAACGATCCCAAGACCTCCCGCTACCACTGTCGATTCTACCTCAAACCCGGCGTCGGTCTCTTCGTCGCCGACCTCGGCAGCGCCAACCAGACCCTCGTCAATAATGAACCCATCCGCGAAGTACGCCTGTCCGTCGCTGACCTCGTGACCCTCGGCGATACCGTCATCAAAGTCATCGAGGCCGGCGTCTCCTCCGCCGCAGCCCTGCCTCCCCCAGCGCCCGGGGCCCCGTCACCCACCGATGTGGATCTCGGCCTCCAATCCGAACCCGATCCGGATGAGCCCACCAAAGCCGCGGCACAACCCGCGCCCAAGTCCAACCAGCGACGTCCCTGGACCGTCAGCCGCCTCATCACCGTCCTCGCCATGATCCTCCTCTGCGCCCTCGCGATCTGGCTGCCGCGCTTCGTCAAATCCCCCGATAAGTCCGCCGCCCCCGATCCGGCCCTGCTCGCTGCCGCCCTGCCCTCCCTCGAAATCACCTACGAAAAAGTGCTTGCGAATACCAACCGCATCTTCCGCTACGCCCTGCATCTCTCTCCCGGCCACAAACTCGCCGTGAACGTGGACGACACCGACGCCACCCATTTCCGCGAGCAAGGCACACTCCGCGATGAATTAATCACGGAAATAGCGCGCTTGGTGGAGCAGTCCGGCTTCATGGCCCTCGAAAATCAATATCAGGGCATCCAGGCCAACGCCCTCGACCAGTGGGACATCACCGTCACCCTCGGCCGCCAGACCCACCATTGCCGCGTCGTCAACCGCGCCGAACCACCGGAATTCAAATCCTTGCGCGAAAAATTGGAAAACGTGGCCCAGCTCGAACTTGGCCTCTGGGCCGTGCAGTATCCCCCGGACAAACTGATCGACATGGCCAATCAGGCCTACCTCGACGGCAAAAAACTCTTCGACGAGCGCGACATCAAACACGGCAATCTCGCCACCGCCATCCACCAGCTCAAGGACGCCGATTTCTTCCTGAAAACCATCGAACCCAAGCCCGCTTTTTATGCGGACCTGCTCGCCCGCCTTGCGCAATTCGCAACCGAGCTTGACCGCCGCTATGTGGAGCAAAACTTCCTCGCCAACCGCGCCATGCGCGCCAAGGATATGCCCCAGGCCGCCCAGGAACTGCGCGTGCTCTGCGACATGCTCGGCGACCGCGCCGACCCGCGCTACACCGAGGCCTGGAACAAACTCCTCGAGGTCGAAAGCCGCCTGAACCTGGAAAAGAAATGACCCCCCTTCCGCAACATGCCTTCACGGTGGCCCGTGCGCTCCGCGCGCGGGCATTCCGACTCCTCCCCCACTCCAGCACCGTTTTCTTCCTCACCCTACCCCTCCTCCTCCTCGCCGCCCTACCCGCCCTCCCCGCCCTCGCCGCCCGCGAAATCCCCGTGGCCGAACTGCACCTCTCCACCGACCCCGCCGGCGCGGCCTGCACAATCAACGGCGAGCCCCATGGCATCACCCCCGTGAACCTCACCGGCCTCGCCCCGGATGACTACCTCATCGTGATCCGCAAGACCGGCCACCTGGAATCGCGCCGCACCGTCACGCTCGGCGCCGGCGCGCGCGAGGCCGTCGATATTGTCCTCGAACCAGAGCGCGGCCTCGTACTCGTTCAATCCATCCCCGCTGGCGCGCAGATCAGCCTCGACGGCGCCGACCGTGGCCACGCACCCCTGCTCATCACCGATTTGCCCCTCGGCCACCATCGCGTGCGCGCCGAAACGCCGGATTGCCTGCCCAAGGAGGTCGATCTCTCCGTCGAAAATCGCACCCCCGTCAAACTCGTCATCCAACTCCAGTCGAGCCTCGCCGCCATCAACCTGATGTCCACCCCCCCGGGCGCCGCCGTGCTTCTCGATGGCGCTTCGCGCGGCACCTCCCCCCTG
>CAMFEP010000054.1 GCA_945949405.1 Kiritimatiellales bacterium | reverse complement strand
TCAAAAGAGTCCGGTACCCGGTGCGCGCTTGACTTGGATTCGGTGCTTATCCACACTATGCCGTCTTTTCAGCGGCCAACGTAGCTCAGTTGGTAGAGCAGCTCATTCGTAATGAGCAGGTCGTCGGTTCGATCCCGACCGTTGGCTCCAATGTGATTCTCTCGGGGCAGACCCTCATTGGCCTCGGCGTCCGGGTCCAGAGGCCCCGGACCACCTTTGCTGCAAGTTTCTGTTGGGGTGGCCGACAAACTTGACTGCCTATGGTATACTGGCGCATTTTTGGAGGATGAAGGCATGCAATTGACCGACGACCAGAAGCAGCAAGTCGCGGGTTGGGTGGGCACCGGCGCCGGCCTCGCGGAAATTCAGAAGAAACTGTCGGAAGATTTCGGGCTTACCCTGACGTACATGGATGTCAGGTTTCTGGTTCTCGATCTGGGGCTTGCGGTGAAGGACAAGGTGGTCAAGGCCAAGCCGGTGGCGGCCGCGGTGATCGCGCCGGCGCATGGAGGCGCGACCGCCGAGGATGATTTTGCGGATGCGGGGGCTGATGTCGGTGGCGATTTGGCGCCCGGGCTTGCGTCTGACGCTGCCCCTGATCTTGCGCCCGGCGCGGCAGGCGGGGTGCGCGTGGAGTTGGATCGCCTTATGAAGCCCGGTAGTGTCGTGAGCGGCACGGTCACGTTTGGGGATGGCGTCACGGCGGCATGGTCGCTGGATCAACTCGGGCGGCTGGCGCTCAATCCACCGAAGCCGGGTTATTCGCCGACACCGGAAGATGTCCAGGCGTTTCAGGCGGAGTTGCGCCGGGCGCTTGAACGGCGTGGGTTCTGAAGGCGGGATGATGGCAGGGGTGTCCGGTGCAGCGGGGGGGCAGCATGGCCGCCGAAATCCGGTTGATTGCGACCGATCTTGATGGAACGTTGATTGGCAGTGCCAACGAACTGCCGCTTTACACGGACTTTTCGGAGCAAATCGCGCGACTGCGTGCGCGAAACAACACGGTCTGGGCAGCCTGCACGGGCCGGAAGTTTTCAAGCTTCTGGGCGTTTTTCGTCCCGATGCGCCACATGGGCCTGTACCCGGACTATGTCATTGTCCGGCATGCCTATATTTATCGACGCACGAGGCTGGGTTTTTTCCCGCATATTGTGTGGAACATCAGTATTTTGATCCGGCTTTGGCGTGAAGGGCTGGCGGTCGGGGATGCGATCGACCGCTGGCACGAAACGCTGACCGCCGGCGCGGTGGGGGTGAACACGATCCGCCGCTCCAGCAAGCGCCTGGGCTTGCGCTTCGAGTCGGAGGAATCTGCGGCCGTTTCCGCGGACCTGCTCCGCCAGAAAATCCGCGATTACCGGCACCTGCGTGTGTTCAATTACGGGTGTGACGTGGAGGTGCGTACGGTGCCTTCGACCAAGGGGATGGCGCTGTCTGAGCTGGCGCACTATCTCAGTATCGAGCGGGAAAATGTGCTGACCATTGGCAACGGCGACAACGACATCAGCATGCTGGACGGCGTGGTGGCGGGCATGGTGGGGTGTCCCTCCAATTCGGAGCCGGACGTATTAAAAACCGTCAGCCGCGCAGGGGGGCATGTGGCCAGCCATCGGGCGTTGCGCGGCGTCATGGAAATTTTGGAGGCGTATACCGAGGGTACGGTGTGCAGCGATCTGCCGCGTGACTGGCAGCCCTCTCCTGAATCATCCAATCCGGCGCGCAGCAAACAATCCAAGGGAACGGCCCACCCGCGCCGGACGAAGGCCCACCCGCTGATGTTCATCGGCATTGCCTATGCGGGGTTGTTGTCATTTGCCTGTTTTGATGTCATTCCCTTCTCGGGATACATCCGCAAGCCCCTGGATTTGCTGGTGGCGCTCTGCGTCAAGATATCCTCGGACTTCTAAGCGTTGCGGGCAAGTTGCGCCAATTTGTCCCGGATTTTGGGCTTGTTCGTGCGATATCCCATGGGTAACCTTTCAGTTTTTACATTGCGCCAGCCGCCATGCGGTCTGGCAGGGGCGATACGGCGAAATCATGAAGGAATTTGGCATTGGTTTGCTGGGCTTTGGCACCGTGGGAACGGGGGTTGTCGAGGGGTTGCGGCGCAACGGGGATTTGATTGCGTCGCGGCTCGGCGTCCGCCCCGTGCTACGTTCCATCGGCACGCGGAATCCCACCCGGGACCGCGGTGTGCCGGTGGCACCCGCGAAAATTTCCGCGAATCTGGAATCCGTGGTGGATGATCCCTCCGTGGACATCGTGGTGGAGTTGATGGGGGGTAAGGATGCCGCGCTCACCATGACCCGCCGCGCGCTGGCGCGAGGCAAGCCGGTGGTCACCGCGAACAAAGCCTTGCTGGCCGAGCATGGCGCGGAGCTCTTTCGGCTGGCGGCTGAGCACAATACGGATATCTATTTTGGCGCCAGCGTCGGCGGCGGTATTCCCATTATCCGTGTGCTGCGCGAGGGACTGGTGGCCAATCGCATTTTAAGCATCCATGGCATTTTGAATGGGACCTGCAACTATATCCTGACCCGCATGGAGCAGGAGCATCTGCCATTCGATGCGGTCTTGCGCGAGGCGCAGGACAACGGTTATGCGGAAGCCGACCCGGCTTTTGATATCGACGGCATCGACACGGCGCACAAGGCTGTGATTCTTGCCTGGCTGGCCTACGGGGTGCATATCCCGCTCAACCAGGTGCTTGTGGAGGGCATCCGCAATCTGTCCGCCGCGGACATCCGTTATGGGGCGGATCTGGGGTATCGCGTGAAGCTGCTGGCGGTGGTGAAGCGCCACGACGACGGTGCGGTCGAGGTGCGCGTGCATCCCGCCATGGTGCCGCGCGACCACATGCTGGCCTCGGTGCATGGCGTGTTCAACGCGATCATGGTGCAGGGGGATCTTTCCGGGCGCGGCGTTTTTTATGGCCGCGGCGCGGGGCGCGAGCCCACGGCGAGCACGGTAATTGGCGATATCGGCGACGTGATGAAAAATCTGCTGGGCGGGTCCGCCCGCCGCTTTCGCGCCACACCGGGCGCCGAGAGTGTGCCGCTGCTCGATCGCGGGCAGGCGCGGACACGGCATTATCTGCGGCTGGCGTTGCGCGACAGACCCGGCACGCTCGCGCGCATCACGGCGGCGTTGGGCAATCACGGCATCAGCATCGCCTCGGTGCTGCAGCAGGAGCAGGGCACGGGCGATCATGTTCCTGTGGTGATCGTGACGCACGAGTGCCGGGAGCGTGAATGCCAGGCGGCGTTGCAGGAAATCGCCGGGCTCGACGTCGCGGGAAGCGAGCCGGTCCGGATTCGGATTGAAGAGTAGCGTTCCGGTGATGGGACGTGACAGGCGATGCCTGCGGCGCGCCCGTTGAGACTTAATATAGACGCGCGGATTTTTCAGGCAAGAGCGGGGAGATCATGAAGGTTTGCAAGTTTGGCGGAACGTCACTGGCGGATGCCGGTCAGATGCAGAAGGTGTGTGAGATTGTCGAGGCAGATCCCGCACGGCGGATCGTGGTGGTCTCGGCTCCCGGCAAGCGCACGCCAAACGACATCAAGGTCACGGACCTTCTGATCGCGTGTGGTGAAACGGTGTTGGCGGGGCAGGACGGCAAGGCCGCCCGCCAGGCGGTGGTCGAGCGTTTTGCCTCGATCGAGAAGGATTTTGGGCTCGGAGACGACATCAGCCGCGCGATGGACGCGGATCTTGCCGCGCGCCAAGGGGCGGACCGTTCGCACCGCGAGCGCTACATGGATGCGCTCAAGGCCGCGGGCGAGGATTATGCTGCGCGCGTCTTTGCGGCGGCGTTGAACAAGCGAGGCCACAAGGCCAGCTACGTCAATCCGCGCGACGCGGGCATGCTGTTGAGCGACGAGTATGGTCAGGCGCGGCTCCTGCCGGAGTCGTATGAGCGACTTGCCACGCTGCGGGACAAGGCGGGGATTTTGGTGTTTCCCGGGTTCTTCGGGTACACGCGCGGCGGCACGCTGGTGACCTTCTCGCGCGGCGGGTCGGACATCACCGGGTCGATCCTGGCGGCGGCGGTGAAAGCAGACATCTATGAAAACTTCACGGACGTGGATTCCGTCTTCGCGGTGGACCCGCGGATTGTGCCGGGTGCGGCATCGATCCAGGAAATGACCTACCGTGAGATGCGCGAGCTGGCCTATGCCGGGTTCAGCGTGTTGCACGACGAGGCAATTGTTCCGGCGTTTCGCGCGGGGATTCCAATCAACATTCGCAATACGAACCGGCCGGAGGCGCCGGGGACGATGATCGTGCCGGAGCACCGCGCGGCGGGGGCGCGTCGCGTGGTGGGGATTGCCAGCGATGCGGGCTTTTGTTCGATCAACGTGAGCAAATATTTGATGAACCGCGAGATCGGGTTCGGGCGCCGGGTGCTGCAGGTTCTCGAGGATGAAAAGCTATCCTACGAGCATTCGCCGTCGGGGATCGACACGATGTCGGTGATATTAAAGGAAACCGGGTTGACGCCCGAGGTCGAGGCACGCGTGATCGCGCGGCTGAAAAAAGATCTTCAGGTGGATGACGTCAGCGTCGAGCGCGGGCTGGCGCTGGTGATGATCGTCGGCGAAGGCATGCGGTTCAACGTGGGCATGGCGGCGCGGGTGACGCGGGCGCTGGCGGAGGCCACGGTGAACATCGAGATGATGAACCAGGGGGCCTCCGAGATCAGCATGATGTTTGGCGTCAAGGCCACGGAACGGAAGCAGGCCGTGCATTCCTTGTACCATGCGTTGTTTGAAGGGCGCGGCGCCGCAGGCTGACCGTGGCGCCAGAAGGGCGGCTTCTATGAGCACGAAGCGGAACGTTGCGATCTACGACACCACCTTGCGTGATGGGGCGCAGGGGGAAGGCATTGCCTTTTCTCCGGCCGGCAAGTTGCGCCTGGCCGAGCGGCTCGACCAGCTTGGGGTGGACTACATCGAGGGCGGCTATGCCGGATCGAATCCAAGGGATATGGATTTTTTCAGGCAGATTCGCGGGCGCGACCTGCAGCACGCGCGGGTCGTGGCCTTCGGCGCGACGCGGCGCGCCAACACCCGGGTGCAGGATGACCCGATGTTGAAAAGCCTGCTGGCGGCCGAAACGCGGGCCGTGGCGGTGGTGGGGAAATCGTCGGAAATGCAGGTGCGCGAAGTGTTGCGGACCACGGCGGAGGAGAACTTCGCCATGATCCGCGAAACCATGCAGCACCTGAAGGAACAGGGGCGCGAAGTCCTGTTCGACGCCGAGCATTTCTTCGACAGTTTCAAGTTCAGCCCTGCGTTTGCCATGGATGCGCTGAAGGCGGCCATCGACGGCGGCGCCGACACGGTGGTGCTTTGCGATACCAACGGCGGCACGCTTCCGCATGAAATCTTTGCGATCGTCGCCACGGTGGTGGCGGCGGTGCGCGTGCCCGTGGCGGTCCACACGCACAACGACATCGGGCTGGGCGTGGCCAACAGCCTGGAGGGGGTGCGCGCGGGCGCCGTGCAGGTGCAAGGCACGATCAATGGATTTGGCGAACGTACCGGCAATGCGAACCTTATTCCGATCATCGCCAGCCTGGAGTTGAAAATGGGCTGCAGCTGCGTGCGGCCGGGGCAGTTGCAGAAATTGCGCGAGGTGTCGCTCTTCGTGGACGAGCTGACCAACCAGCGCTCCGATTCGCGGGCGCCGTACGTGGGGCAGAGCGCGTTTTCGCACAAGGCGGGGCAGCATGCCAACGCGGTGCAAAAGAATCCGCAGACCTACGAGCATATCGATCCGGCCGCGGTGGGCAACGCGCGGCACATCCTGATCTCCGAATTATCCGGGGGAAGCAACGTACTGCTCAAGGCCATCGAGCTGGGCGTTGGCAAAAATGCCTCGCCGGCGGATGCGCGCGAGATCCTGGCGGCGCTAAAGGATTTGGAGAGCAAGGGGTACACCTTCGAGGCGGCCGACGCCTCGTTCCGCCTGCTGGTGCAGAAAGTCCTCAAGGAGCACAAGCCGTTCTTTGAACTCGAAGGCTTCAATGTGATCGTCGGCAAGCGCGGCAAGAATGACGCTTGTTTTTCGGAGGCCACGATCAAGGTGCGGGTGAAGGGTGAAATCGAGCAGGCCGTGGCCGAGGGCGACGGGCCGGTGAACGCGCTGGACTCGGCGCTGCGCAAGGCGTTGACGCGTTTTTATCCAGCGATCTCCATGGTGCATCTGACGGATTTTCGCGTGCGCATTCTCGACCCGGAGGAGGCGACCGCCGCCAAGACGCAGGTGGTGATCGAGTCCAGCGACGGGGAGGAGAGCTGGGGCACGGTGGGCGTGTCGGGTAACATCATTGAGGCGTCGTGGGAGGCGCTCGTGGACAGCGTCGAGTACAAGCTGTTTCGCGAAGAGGAAAAGGCCGCCAAGCCCGGCGGCGGCCCGGCTTCTGCCTAAGCATTCTGTCTGAAGTGGCGCGCTCGCGGCGCCCCTGGAACGGTAAGCATCATGGACAAGCATTTCGAACCGCGCACGGTTGAGGCCAAGTGGTATCAGCGCTGGACCGAGAGCGGCGCCTTTCATGGGGAGGCGTCGCACGGTGGCGAGCCCTATTGCGTGATGATTCCGCCGCCCAACGTCACGGGCATTCTGCACATGGGGCATGCCCTGAATCATACGATTCAGGACATCCTCGTGCGCTGGCGGCGCATGCAGGGACGCAACACGGTGTGGATGCCCGGCATGGACCATGCCGGCATCGCCACCCAGAACGTGGTCGAGCGGGCCTTGCGCAAGGAAGGTAAAACGCGCGAGGACCTGGGGCGTGAGGCGTTTGTGGAGCGCGTCTGGGAATGGAAGGAGCAATACGGCAGCACGATCATCAGCCAGCTCAAGCGACTCGGGGCATCTTGCGACTGGGAACGCGAACGTTTCACGATGGATGCGGGGTTGAGCGATGCCGTAGCCGAGGTTTTTGTGCGGCTGTTCGACAAGGGGCTGATCTACCGTGCGAACTACATCATCAACTGGTGCCCGCGCTGCGAAACGGCGTTGTCGGATGAGGAGAGCGAGCATCGCGACACGGCGGGGCAATTGTATTACATCCGCTACATGCTGGCGGACGGCGCGGCGCTGGCCGATGGGCGTGATCATGTGGTGGTGGCCACCACGCGTCCCGAGACGCTGCTGGGCGACGTGGCCGTGGCGGTGAATCCCAAGGACGAACGCTACGCCGGGCTGCACGGACGGCAGTTGAAGCTCCCCGTGCTGGGCCGCGCGCTGGCGGTGGTGTGCGACGATTTTGTGGATCCGGCGTTTGGCACCGGGGCGGTGAAGGTGACGCCGGCCCACGATCCCAACGACTTTGAGATGGGGCGGCGCCACAATCTGGCGCAGATCAACGTGATGAATCCCGACGGCACGATGAACGCCGAGGCGGGGCCCTACGCGGGGCTGGATCGCGCCGAATGCCGCAAGCGGATCGTGGCGGACCTCAACGAAGGCGGGTTGCTGGAGAAGGTGGTGAATCACCAGCATGCCGTGGGGCACTGCTATCGCTGCCACACCGTGGTGGAGCCGCGATTATCCCCTCAGTGGTTCGTGCGCATGAAGCCGCTGGCCGGGCCGGCGATCGAAGCCGTGCAGAGCGGGCGGATCACGTTCACGCCGGCGCGCTGGAACAAGGTCTATCTCGACTGGATGGAAAACATCCGGGACTGGTGCATTTCCCGGCAAATCTGGTGGGGGCATCGCATTCCCGTGTTCACCTGCGCCGGGTGCAACCATGTGTGGGCGGCCAAGGGTGTGCCCGCCGCCTGCCCGCGTTGCGGCAAGGCGGAGATTCACCAGGACGAGGACGTGCTGGATACGTGGTTTTCGTCGTGGCTGTGGCCGTTCAGCACGTTTGGGTGGCCGGCGACCAACGCGGATCTGAAGCGCTATTATCCATCGCACGACCTGGTGACGGCGTCCGAGATCATTTTCTTCTGGGTGGCGCGCATGATCATGGCGGGGCTGGAATTCATGGGCGATGTTCCTTTTCGCCAGGTGTACATCCACGGCACGGTGCGTGACGACAAGGGGCTCAAGATGAGCAAGAGCCTGGGGAATTCGATCGACCCGCTGACGGTGATCGAGACGTTCAGCGCGGACGCGTTGCGTTTCAGCCTGATGATGATCACGGCCACGGGCCAGGATGTGTACCTGTCGGATGACAAGTTCGAGATCGGGCGCAATTTTGGCACCAAACTCTGGAACGCGGCGCGCTTCATGCGCATGCACGGGGAGGAGGCGCCCGCACGGGCGGTGACGCATTGGACGGGGGTGGAGACGGCGCCGTGGGATGCTGCCGTGTTGCGTCCGGACGATCAGCACCTGCTGTCCGCGCTATGGGCGGGCATCGGACAGTGCAACGAGGCGCTGGAGAGTTTCCGTTTCAACGATGCGGCGCACGCGCTCTATGAATTTGTATGGCACCAATACTGCGACTGGTATGTGGAGTATGCCAAGGGCGCTCTATATGGTGAGGATGCGCAGCGCAAGGAGACCGTGCTGCGGGTGATGCACTACGCTTTTGCGAATGCGCTGCGGCTGCTGCATCCGATGATGCCGTTCATCACCGAGGAACTCTGGCACGCCATGGGCTATGGCGGTGAACAGGAATTGATCATGCTGGCCGCGTGGCCGGTGGCGCCGACCGCCGAGGCCCGTGCCGCGGCAGGCGTCGATGCGCGCTGGGTCGATTACGTGGAGAACAAGCACGAACTCATTCGCGCGGCGCGCACGCTCAAGGCTGATTACAACATTCCGAGCAGCAAGGCGGTGCGCTACGAACTCAAGCCGGTCGATGCGGCCACGGCGGAGATCATGCGCGGCGATGCCGAGAGTCTCAAGGCCATGCTCAAGGCCGAGGAACTGGTGATTGATTCCAGCGCCACGCCCGCCGGGGGCACGCCGAGCGCCCTGACGCGCCTGGGTACCGTGTATATGCCGCTTGCGGGGCTGGTGGATGCGGACGCGGAACGCAAGCGTCTGAACGGCCAGATGGCGGGGGTGTTACAGGAGCTTGAGCGTATCAGCGCCAAGCTGTCCAACGAAGCATTTGTGGCGAAGGCACCGGCGGAGGTGGTCGCCAAACAAAAGAGCCGGCGCCAGGAATTGCTCGAAAGCAAAGACAGGCTCACGCGCCTGATGAACGCACTCGTGGCATGATCAATATTCTCCTTCTTTGTACGCGCAACGATGCCCGCAGCCAGATGGCGGAAGGTTTTGCGCGCGCGCGCCCCCGTGCGGACGTGCGCATTCGCAGCGCCGGCCTCGAGCGCTCGGCCGTGCATCCCATGGCGGTCAAGGCCATGGCCGAGGTGGGGGTGGATATTTCGGGGGCGGCTTCGAAGTCGCTGGGTGAGCTTACGGACGAGCCGATCGACATCGTGCTCGATTTGGGGGCACAGATGCTCACGCCGCGGCTGCTGCCCGGGCGGCCCGAGTGGGTTCGCTGGAACCTGACCGATCCCGACGCGGTGAAAGGTGCCGAGGACACGGTGCTGCGCACCTTTCGCGACACGCGCGACCGCATACGCGGGCTGGTCGAGGACTTTTTCGAGAAGGGCTATTTCGTGGCCTTCGCGGATTCGCGGGCGCGGACCCAAACCATTCTCAACAGCATTTCCGACGGTGTGATGGTCACCGATCTGGAAGGGCGCGTGATGTATTTCAATCAGGCGGCGGAAATCATCACGGGGTATCCGGTGAGTACGATGCTGAATCAGACGTGTACGATTGTCTTTCCTGAGTCCTTCCTGTCCTCCGCGGGGGGCAATGGCGCGAGCGCCAGCGTGGGCAGCACCGCGGCGCCGCTAAAGGTTGAAATCGGGACGCGCGACGGGGAGCGCCGCCTGGTGCTATGCCGGACGGCACCGCTGCGCACGGCCGATGGGCATGTGCTGGGGACATATTTTTCGTTCCAGGATGTGCGGCGGGACCGGGTGGTGGAGCGGATCGTCGCCGAAAATGCCGGGTATTCCGGAATCGTGGGGCGTGACGAAAAAATGCTCGAAGTTTTCGAGCTCATCCGTGAACTGGCGGACACAAGCGTGCCCGTGCTGATTCAGGGGGAGAGCGGGACGGGGAAGGAACTGGTGGCCGCCGCGATTCACAACGAAGGGCCGCGGCGGGACAAGCAGTTTGTGCCGGTCAATTGCGGCGCACTACCGGAATCACTGTTGGAAAGCGAGTTGTTTGGGCATGTCAAGGGGGCCTTCACCGGCGCGATCCGCGACAAGAAAGGCCGCTTCGAATTGGCGGATGGCGGGACGATTTTCCTGGATGAAATCGGCGATATTTTGCCCACGATGCAGGTGAAGTTGTTGCGCGTCTTGCAGGAAGGCACCTTTGAGCGCGTGGGCAGCGAGATTACCGTCAAGGTGGACGTGCGGATCATCAGTGCCACGAACAAAGATCTCGCGTCGGAAATTCTGGAGGGGCGTTTCCGGGAGGATTTATTTTACCGGTTGAACGTGGTGCCCATGACCTTGCCGCCGTTGCGTGAGCGCACAAGTGATCTTCCGTTGCTGGTCGACCATGTGCTGGCGCATATCACGCGCAACACGAGTCGCGCGGGGGTGCGCGTGTCGGCCGCGGCGCTGGCGATGATGATGGGCCACCCGTGGCCGGGCAACGTGCGGGAACTGCAGAACTGGCTGCAGTTTGCGTTGGTGAAGTGCCATGGCGCGGAAATACTACCGGAGCATCTGCCGCCGAGCCGCAAGACGACCGTCTCGGCACCGATGCCGGTGCGCCGCCGCAAGCTGACGGAGGAAGTCGTGCGTGATGCCTTGCGCCGTGCGGGCGGAAACAAACTTGAGGCGGCGCGCGAATTAGGCGTGTCGCGCGCGACGCTCTATCGATTTCTGGATGACGCGGGCATTCAGGATTGAGGTGGGAACGGGTTTTCCCCCTCACCCCAGTCAGGGAAAAGGCAGGCGTCTCATTTTCTGGGACGGTGTTTCATGTGTCCCACAGATCTTCGTGCGTGCGACACATCTGGCGCCATGGAATTTCAAGGAACATTCATAAAGTATTGTGGGGCAGATATATGCATTTTGAGGATGGCGGGTGATCGGTTTGGCATGGGTTAAGCGACAGATGCCTGGACAATGAACGAGGGAGGTGTGCTTATGGGGTGTCCCCATACGAAGTTCGTACGCAAGACGTTGCACATGGCGCAGGAACTGACGGTACTGGCTGATCAGGCTGAAGGCGAAACGCACGAGGATGGCTGCGCGGTTCTTGTTGGCGTCATCCGGGACTGCGCATACAAAATCCGGTCACAAGCCGAACGGGAGATGCATTCGCGCAAAGCCCGGGGCGCTTGGGACGCGAAGGGTGCAGAAGAGGCGGGATAGAGAAAAATGCCATGTAGAAGTTCTGTGTTTCGCTTTTGAGGGCACGCGCAAGCGCGGCCCCTACAAGGGCACGTCGCCCGTTCCCCGAAGCTTGAACGCGCCATGCTTGGCGTGTACACTCTTGGCTTCGCAGCGGATTGCACATCCTATGAATGCACGAAACAAACTCATCCGGGGGTTGCGGTTTGCCGGCGCTGTGGCGCTGGTGCTTGTGTCTTTGCGGGTGCATGCGCAGGAGGCGGTGACCGTCGCGGCCGATTGGGTGGAGGTCGATGGCGCGCGCGTGGTGGCGGTGCATTTTGGGATTCCCGAGACGTTTCACGTGTACGCCGGGCGCATCGCGGTGACATCCGCCAGCCCCGTTACGCTCACGGCGCGGGACATTCCGCCGTCGAAGGAAATTGCGGATCCGGTGACCGAAAGCACCGTGCAGGTGTACGATCACGACGTGACCTTCACTTACGGCGTCGATCCGCCGGATGTTGCCGAGCTGGACCTGATCGTGAAGTTTCAGGCTTGCGATGAGGCAATCTGCTACCTCCCTGCCAAGCGCGCCATTCGGGTGGGTGGGGGCGCCGGGGCGGTGGAGAAAGAGGTGCCGGCGACTGCTGATGTTGTGACGCCTGTGGCGGGTGAGTGGCGTGAATTGATGCAGGGATTTCGGATTGCAGGCTCCGCGTCGGGTTACGTCAAAGCGCCGGAGTTTTTAAACTTTTTGGAGCGCGCAGCCCGAGGGGATGCGGTGCAAAAGGGTGCGATTCGGGAAGCTTTTGACCGGCGCGGCATCTGGGCGGCGGGCCTGCTGATCTTGCTTGGCGGACTACTTTTGAATCTCACGCCCTGTGTGCTGCCCATGATTCCCGTGAACATCGCCATTATTGGCGCGGGGGCCGCAGCGGGCTCGCGCGGGCGGGGGCTGGCGCTGGGCACGGCCTACGGGATCGGCATCGCACTGGTGTATGGCGTACTGGGCCTGGTGGTCGTGCTGACCGGGGCGAGTTTTGGCACGCTCAACGCGTCGCCGTGGTTCAATCTGGTGATTGGTGCGGTTTTTCTGGTGTTGGCGCTGGGCATGTTTGATGTGTTTTTGATCGACCTTTCGCGTTTTCAAACGCGCCTCGGCACGGGTGGGAATCGGGGCACGCTGCTGACGGCGTTGGTACTGGGCGGCATCGCCGCGCTGCTGGCGGGGGCGTGCGTGGCACCCGCCGTGATCGGGGTGATTGTGCTCGCGACGGATTTGTATGCGCGTGGTCAGCGTGCGGGACTCTTGCTGCCATTTTTGCTGGGCGTGGGCATGGCGTTGCCGTGGCCGCTGGCCGGCGCGGGACTTTCCTTTCTGCCCAAGCCCGGGCGGTGGATGGAAACCATCAAGGTGGGTTTCGGTGTGG
>CAMFEP010000053.1 GCA_945949405.1 Kiritimatiellales bacterium | reverse complement strand
TTACTTGACCTTCGCTTCCTTCTGCAGGAAGGTCAACGTCTTTTGCGCCTGCACCTCGCTGCGCAGGTTTTCCAGGGAACCGCGCTTTTCAATGTCTTCACGCAGCCGCGCCACGGGAATCTGGTACTGCGCGGCCATCTGCTTCAGGCGTTCCTCGACTTCCTCATCCGACGCCGTGATCGTTTCGTCGTCCGCGATCCGTTCCAGAATGTACGTGAGCTTCACGCGTTCTGTCGAATTGCGCGTGGCTTCGTTGACGATGCCCTCCTGCTGCGCCACGATCTGCTCGCGCGAGGCCCCGCGCCGCGAAATGTCCTGCAGCATGTTGCGCACCGTGTGCTGCGTCTCCCGGTCCACGATGCTCTGCGGCAGCTCGAATTCCGTCTTTTCCAACAGGAATTTGGCGACTTCGTCTTTCTGCCGCGCATCTTCGCTCTGCTGCGCGTGCTCCAGCAGTTGCGTGCGGATGCGTTCCCGCAGCCCCTGCTCGGTCTCCACCTCGAAGTGCTTGAGAAATTCCGCCGTCAACTCCGGCAGCACCCGCTGCTGCAAGTCCTTGACCGTGACGCGGTACTGCGCCTGCCGCCCCGCAAGCGTCTTGACCTGGTAATCCGCCGGGAACATCACGGCCAGGTCGCGCGTGTCGCCCGCGCTGGCGCCGGTCAACCCCTTCGCAAAGCCGGGCAGAAATTCCGGCTCTCCCAGATAAATCAAAAAGTCCCGCGCCTCACCCAGCGCTTTCTCCAGCGGCGCCACCTCGGCAAACGGACGCCCGTCCACGGTGGCGTCAAAATCGACGCGTAACAGATCCGACGCCTGGGCGGGCCGCCCCGCCGCGGGCTCAAAACGCGCCAGGCGCTCACGCATGCGCAGCACCGTGCCGTCCACCTGCTCGTCCGCCACCACCACCGGCTCCGGCTTGAGCGGAATGCCCTTGTACTTCGGCAGCTTGATCTCCGGCGCCACGTCCACCGTCACATGAAACGCCAGACCGCTCGCCTTGGCGAAGACCACATCCTTTACGTCCACGATCGATACGGGTTTTAGTCCCTTTTCCTTGAGCGCCTGATGATAGAACTGGGGCACCAGCCGGTCCCGCGCCTCGTCCGCGATCTGTTTGGCGTAATGCTTTTCCACGATCGTGAGCGGAGCCTTGCCCGGACGAAATCCCGGCAGCTTCGCCATCGTGGCAAATGCGCGTACCGTTTGATCGTACTCGCCCGCCACCGCCTCGGGCGGCGCCTGAACTTCCAACACCTTGCGGCACGGGCCCGCATCCGTCACCTTCACGTTCATAATATTTGGTTTGTGTCCTTCAGGGAAATTGGCGTTCTTGCGCTTCGATGCCGGGAGGGGCGGCCGCCTGGCCGCCCTACTCCTTCATCGACATCAAAAATTCCGCGTTGCTCTTGGTTTTCTTCAGCCGGGTCACGATCATTTCCATGGCCTCGACCGGCGGCACGCCATTGATGGCACGGCGCAGTACCCAGATCTTCGCCATCTCGTCCGGATGCAGCAGGAGTTCCTCCTTGCGCGTACCGGACTTCTCGATGTTGATCGCCGGAAAGACGCGCTTGTCCACCAGCGAGCGATCCAGACACAGCTCGTTGTTGCCAGTGCCCTTGAACTCCTCGAAAATCACGTCATCCATGCGGCTGCCGGTTTCCACCAGCGCCGTGGCCACAATCGTCAGACTTCCGCCGTTTTCGATGTTGCGCGCCGCGCCAAAAAAGCGCTTGGGCTTGTGCAACGCGTTCGCATCCACGCCGCCGGACAAAATCTTGCCGCTGTGCGGCTGCAGCGTGTTGTAAGCGCGCGCCAGTCGCGTGATGCTGTCGAGCAGGATCACCACATCCTTGCCGTTCTCCACCATGCGCTTGGCCATTTCGATCACCAGCTCCGCCACTTGGACGTGCCGCTCGGGGGCTTCGTCGAAGGTGGAACTCAAGACCTGCGCCTTGGTGTTGCGCTGCATGTCCGTGACTTCCTCCGGCCGCTCGTCGATCAGCAGGATGATCAGCATCGCATCCGGGTGGTTGGCCGAGACGCTGTTGGCAATCTTTTGCATCAGCACCGTCTTGCCCGTGCGCGGCGCGGCCACGATCAGCCCGCGCTGTCCGAAACCGATCGGCGTGAACATGTCCATGACCCGCATGGACACTTCCTCCGGCGCCGTCTCCAGATGGATGCGCCGGTTCGGGAACAAGGGCGTCAGATTTTCAAACGGCGTCTTGTGACGGGACTTTTCCGGGCTCTCTCCCTGCACCTTGTCCACGCGCAACAGCGCGAAAAAGCGCTCCTTGTCCTTCGGCTCGCGGATCTCACCCTCGATCGAATCGCCCGTGCGCAGCGCGAAACGGCGGATTTGCGAGGGCGAAACGTAAATGTCCTCGGGACAGGGCAGGTAATTACTGTAGGGGGAACGCAAAAACCCAAAACCGTCCGGCAAAATTTCGAGCACACCCTTGCTGAACATGATGCCGCGACGGCGCGCATGCTCCTTCAGAATCTCGAAAATCAGCTCGTGCTTCTTGAGTGCGCCCAGGTCGATCAGGCCCAGTTTGTCGGCGCGCACCTGCAGCAGCGCCACCGTTTCCACCTGCAAATCGAATAGGCTCAAGGGCGACGGAATGGGTGTGCCCTCCGGCAGAGGCGGCGGCGGCGGGCGTCGCGACTCGTCCGGGCCGTTGTTGTTGTAGGACGGCATGTGGTTGCCGCCATTGCGCATCCCGCCCATGCCACCGTTGTCCATGCGGGGACCTCGCGAATGCCGGTCCATGCCCCCGTCACCCCGATGATGCCGCACCGGCCTGCCGCCACCACTACCTCGTTCGCCCATGCTTGCTCTCCCGTATCCGGTGGACCACATCAAGGGTCCGCCGCTCTAACTCGGTCACTGTTCCGTCGTTCTCAATCGTGTAGTCGGCGCGCCGCGCCTTTTCGTCCACCGGCATCTGCGCCGCCATGCGCTGCTCGGCCTGCGCCACCGTCATCCCCCGCGCCTGCAGCCGCATCCGTTGCGCCTCCACCGGCGCGCGCACGCAGATGATGGCATCCCAGCCCCGCTCCATGCCCGCCTCGAATAGCAGCGGAATAATCACAACCGCCATCGCGCAATCCGGCTGCGCGGCGCATGCCCCCAGCCATTCCTCATACAGCACCCGCACCCGGGGATGCACGATGGCGTTCAACCGTGCCCGCTCCGCGGCATCCGTAAACACCCGCTCGCCCAGCCGCGTGCGGTTGATCGTCCCATCCGCATTCAGGACCGCCGCCCCAAATTCCCGCACAATCTCCGCATACGCCGGCTGTCCGGGCAGCATCAGGGCGTGCGCCAACTGATCGGCCTCACAAACCGCGATCCCCTTGCTTCGCAGCACGGACCCCGCAAGGCTTTTGCCACATGCAATGCCGCCCGTTAGCGCAATCTTGAGCATAGGGGGGCGCGGCGGCGGATCCGCCAAAGCGCGTCAGGGTAAAAACGAGGCGTGCGTCACGCGAATTACGGGAGATGCGGTCTACCCAACAAAGGTCAGGATGCGCAAGACTCTACGCGCACATCCCCATCCTGTCAAATCAGAATCTTCACATCGTCTAATGGTTCTGGGCATGTAGGGGCGCCGCTCGTCGGCGCCCGCGAAGTCGCGAGTGACTCCCTCAATTGCTCACAGGCGCCGGCGCGAAGTCCACCACTTGCGGATTCGTCCGCGCACTGCCCACCGGCCGCCCCGCCGGATCCACCAGCCGCGCCGTCACGAAAATCAGCAGGTTCTTCTTTACGCTGTTATCGTAGGTGCTGCGGAACAACCGGCCGATCAGGGGGATGTCCCCCAGGAAGGGAATCCGGTCATCCACCTGCTGGCGATCCTCGGTGATCATGCCGCCCATCACCACCGTGGCTCCGTTGTAAATCAGGATGCTCGTCGAAATGCTGCGGCTGTGGAAGAACGGCTGCTCGATCGGAATCCGCAGCGTGTTGCCCGCCGCGTCCGTAAATTCCTGGCCATAGTTGCGCCAAGTCGGATCCGTCACCACTTCCGGCGACATCGTCAGGTTGATCATTTCGCCCTCGGTGCTCACTTCCGGCAACACGCGCAGAATCACGCCCACTTCGCGTGTCTCAAATTCCGCCGGCGTCACCACCGGCGGCGTGCCCGCCGACTGCACCGAGCCGTCCGAATTCAGCGTCGGCGAAACACCCGGTTCGATCGTGTAGTCCGAGGGATAAATATACTCGGTCACCACCTTGATCTGCGCTTCGATGCCCGACTGTGTCGTTACCTTCGGCGCCGAGAGCAAATCCGCATGCCCCTTCTGTTCCAGCGCGTGCAGGATCACCGATAGCTCCGGGTTGGTCAGCACCGAGGCAATCCCCAGAATGTTGTCCGTGGCGGTGGTGAGATTTTCCGGCGCCTGATCGCTTAACGCATTGTCCGTCACATACCGGTTCCCCGTGGTGAAATCGCTCTGCGGCATCACCACCCGCTGCTGCGCCGATAATGGCAAGTTGGCATCCGTCTTCTTCTGCGCAATTTCCCAATCGTCCGTCAGCAACCATTCAAACCCGAGCGAATTCAAATCAGTCTGGTTGACTTCCACGAAACGCGCTTCGATTTCAACCTGCCGGGGCACGATGTTCAGCGCCGAAAGGCGCTGCTCAAATACTGCCAGGTTGTCCGGCGTGTTCGCCACCATCAACTTGCCGATCGCCGCCACATACTTGATGGTCGAGCCGATCGGCCACTGCACGCCCAGATCGCCGAAGAAGGCCTTCCAATCCGTCATGCCGGCATCACCGCCCGCGTTCCCACCGGCGCTCAGCGAGCCACCGAAATCACCGCCGGCATCGCTGGCCGTCGACTCACGAATGGCGCTGATGCGTTCACCCACCGTGGGCAGCACGTCGTACATGCGGTGCACAATGTGCCCTTCCGCCGCATTGATGGGCAGGATCATCACCACGTTGCCCTCAATCCGGTACTTCAGATTGGCCACGTCCGTGACAATCTTGAGCGCCTCAAGCAGCGAGATTTCGCGGGCGCGGAACGTGATCAGATCCGCCCCACCACCCCCGCTGACCGGCGCTTCCGTCGAACCAAAATCGCCCCCGAAACCATCGTCGCTAAGCACCGCGGCGATTGCCCCCCCTTCCGCCCCAGACAGGTTCAGGATGATGTTAACACCCTTTTTGCCGGGTGAGGCATCGTACTCGATGCTCGATTCCTGGAGGAACTGCACCACGTCGTTGATGTTCGCCTGGCGGAAATCGATTTCCGGAATGATGATGCCCTCCATCTTCTCGGAAATCATCGCGCTCGGATCGTTTTGATTCTTGGGCGCATTGTTGGGGTCGGCGATCGGTTGCGGTTCCTCGCCCGCGCCGTAGTCGCGCGGATTCCACGTCTCGCGCACCTGGCTCATCATGTCATTGCGCGTGGTTTCCAACTCCATGCTCGCGCGCTCGAAACGGGTCTGGGTGACCTTCTCGCGCCAGCGGATCGCCTCGGTGTTGTGTGCGTCGATGTCCAGCACCGCCTCAAACTGTTCCTGGGCCTTGTCCAACTCGTTGGCCATGAAATACTCGCGGCCCTTGTGTAGCTTCTCCTGGACGCTTTTGGTCTTCTCCACGTAGTCGTCCTGCTTCCAGCGCACCTTTTCAGCCTGCGGTGGGGCCGGGGGCTCGGTCGCCTCGCGGTCGAGCTTTTCCACCAGCGACGCGGCGCGCGGGTGGCCCTGCACCGCGGCCTCGCTGGCCAGCTTGCGCGCATCATCAAGATCCCCGCCGCTGCGTAACTCCAGCGCACGGCGATACAGACATTCCAAAGCGCCCTCTTTCGCGCGCTTGAGCTCGGCGCGATTCTCCGGACGCCCTCCAGCCTGCTCCAGCGCGTTGGCGGCCTGCTCGTAAAAACGCTGCGCTTCGTTGAAATTCTTGCTCTTGAAGGCCTCGTCCGCCAGCGTGAGCTTTTCAGAGGCATGTTCCACAAAGGCGCGGCGGCGCAACTCCTCGCCCTCACGCAACATTTGCACCGCCTTGTCCGGCTGGCGACGCGATGCCGTCGACTTCCGGCTGCTTCCCGTACTTGCCGCGGGAACTGGCGTCACCGCTTCTGCAGAAGATGAAGCGGAACCAGCCTCTTCCATGGATGCGCCAACCGCTCCGGCCGCCACGCCCGTCTCCATCGCGTCAGATGTCTCCAGTTCCTCGCCAGGTTGTGATTCCATCCCGCTGCTCTCGGATGCCGCCGCGGCTTCCTGCAACATGGCGTCGACATCAACCGTCTCGCCCACGGTCATCGCGCTGTCGACACTGCCTTCCTCCGCCGCCAGATCCGCGGGAACGCCGCTTTCAACCGCCAGCATCTCGGATTCCATGGCGCTCACGCCGCTGGCATCGCCGGAGGCGCTTTCGGGCGCCAATTCCAGGCCGGCTAGATCATCCGCGGGAAACTCACTGGCCGCCTCCGCTGCCGGAACACCCTTCTCCTCTTCCACAACTTCGAGTCCGGTCAAATCGGTGGCGGTGTCCTCGGCAACAGGCGCTTCCTCAACAACCGGAGCCGCCTCTTCTTCCACGGCGAGGGTCTCCAGCCCGAAGCTGTCCGTCGCTTCCGCGTCGGGGGCTTCTTCCATCGCGACGGGAGCTTCCGCCTCCACGGCCAAAACATCCATCGACTCCACGGCGGGCGCCTCTTCCGTCAACGCCCCCAGATCAACTTCTGCTTCCGGTGCCATGTCCACCACGGGTTCCGCCGTGGTCGTCAGCTCCGCCGCTTCGTCCGGCATCACCAGCGTGTCACCCACGGCGGCTTCCAGATCGGTAACCTCGGTTTGCAGGGGAAGTTCCGTGGCCGCAATATCCTCCGCCGCCGCGGTGCCCGGGTTCACCGCCTCGTCGATCGTCATCTCCTCCGAGACGATCAGACTGTTCTCATCGTTCTGCGCCCAAACCGTGACCAGAACGGAAGCCATCAACGCAACGCAGCCCAAAATCCGAAGTATCCAACTCGTCTTATGCATGGATGGCGGCTCTCCTAAGCTCTGGTTCTTGATCAACTGCCTTGCACGGGCACAGCAGCCTGTGGCGGTTGGGGCGGTTTGTGTACGTCAAAGCGCTTTCCATCGGAAAGGCGCTGTATTACTACAGTTTCGTTCGGAATGTCAACGGTCATGACCTTGTAGGTCTCTCCACGAATTTCCAACGGATCTCCCGGCCTCGCGGGAAATACGGACTGATCCGGCAAAAAGATCAAACTGGCGCGATATTCGACATACGATCGGAGCTGCCCCATGACCAGCGGAATGAGTTTGCGCTCGCGCCGCAGCGTCAGAATCGACACGTTCACCTTTTGACGGATGCCGCCCTGGTCCCGTTCCTCGTATTTTTCCTGGAAACCATGCACCACAAACCCCTCCACCGATTCGTTGAGTTTCACGAAGTAGGTGCGCGGATTCGCACCCATGGTGTTGACCGCGAATTTCTTCGAGCCGTCCGGCAACGACAGCACACTCTTGAAGAGCAACTGGAAGGGCTCGTCCGTCACGGGACCAATCACCAGCTCCGTCGCGTACGCGGGATGGCTCGCGGGATCCTTGGGATCGGTCTGTGGATCGCCCTTGTATTCCTCCACGTTGCTGAAGAGATCCCCGTCCGCGTCCTGCGCACCATCTTCCCGGTTGCGGTAGTCGAAGCCGTATTGTTTCTCCCAAATGTCCGTCATCCCGTCGCCGTCCAGATCGCGGCCTTCAACCGTTCCCTTGGCCGGCTGCACGGAGCCGCAGAATGGGCATTTGTCCGTTTCCATTGAAATCGGTCGCAGGCAGACGATGCAGTAACAGCGCGTCTCCGGCACGAACACGCTGTTCGACCATGCCGGAAGTTGCGGCGGGGCCTTCAATGCCTCCTCGCGCTGGCGATACGGCGCCACATCCACCACCGGCGCGTCGGCATGCGCGGGCGTCATGGTCGACATGGCCCCGTCGAAATCACGCTGTCCGGCGCCCAATTTTCCCAGCCCGATCACCCCCCAGATGATCGCCCCACCCAGCGCCACTAGCGCCAGCACGGACAGCAGCCGGTCGTAATAGCGGCCAAGCCATTCTCCAATCCGGCGCAGGACGCTCATTCGCCCTCCTTGCGGAAATGGTAGACGTCCAATTCCATCTTGACCTGCATCGGGGCCTCCACCGGCACGCCGCACACAATCCGTTGTTCGCGGCTCAAGGGCTCCGCAACAATCATGGGGGCCGGCATGGCGGCAACGGCTTCCGTGCCTGGTGCGCCTCCCGCCGGCTCCAGCGATTTCCGAATGTCTTCCATCGGTGTCACGTCTTCGCCCTGCTTCCGGCAATCCACACGGGTCACCGTCATAAAAAGATCATGCTGCGCGATATGGTTGAGCACCCCCAGCAGCGCGGACTCGGTGGCCGTGAAGGCCAGACGAAAATGGAAATGCCCGTACAACGCCCCCTCGCCGATCAGTCCCGCATCCGCGTTGCTCATGGGTTCCGTGGCATTGCCGGATTCCGTGCTGACGGTCCCCTCAAAACCCTCGCGTTCGACGGATTGAATCCCGGCAACGTTTTCATCAAGCAGAATCTGGCAAAGGGTTTCGACGACCCGTAATTGATGAATCAAACGCGGCACATGCTCCGGCGAAGGCAGCTTGCTGCCTTCACCCAGATACCGGTCAAAACCAAAGGCAAATTCGGCCGGGAAACGATCGGGCGTCTTGGCCTTGGCAATCAACCCGCGCTTGGCTTCTCCCAATTGCGTCATAAAAACGGGGGGGCGGCGCTCGTCGATGTTCAACTGCCCCTTGCCAGCCTGCGCCACGAGATTCGTATACCACTGCATCAGATGGGCCGCACTGGCCTTTTCCTGCTCGACATTTTTCGCGGACGGGAACGGGTCTCGCTCGTAGCCCAGGCTCAGGGCCTGGCGCCGCGCCTCCAGCTCCGTCTCCACCGCACGCTCACGTTTTTTCCCCGCAAACAAAAGCACCGCGGCCCCGGCAATCAATAAGACGGCCACCATGGCACTCACCAGGAACCAGATGCTGGGTTTGGGTTTCATCCGTCTTTCTTCAGCTTACAACTTCAAGGGCGTTGTCAGTTCCAATTGAATCTTGAATTCCCGGCGGTAATCCCCCGCCGCGGAAGGCGGCAGCTCGGTGATATCCGTCTTTTCGGTAAACGGTCCCGACGCGCGCAGCCGGTCCCGGAATTGCTCGATCGCCGTGCCTTCGGGCGTGTCGTACGCCGCCAGCTTGTCCTCAAATCCCTTGCCACTGATTTGCACGGTCAGCACCGTGCCGTCCGGCCCCGGCTGCGGCTCCATCCCGGTCAACCACATGCCATCCAGCAGACAGCCATGAATGGCCTGCAAATTCACGATCCACTGCGTGCGGCGCGTCACCAGATCCGCAATGTCGTTAACCTTGCCCAGCGCCTGCTCTTTGTCGGCCTTGGCCGCGTTGAGCTGCCCCTGCACGGCATCCAATTCGGCGACACGGCTGTTCACCACGCCCAGTTGCCTGTCCAGCACCGCTTGCGTGCGCCGCGACAACCCCCACAGCGTCAGCAGCGTCAGCACCACGCCCAGCGCGGCGGCGGCAAAATACGGCTGCCGGCGGCGGAACGTCTTCATCGCCACGATGTCCGGCGGCATCAGGTTGATCGCAATCGGGCACGTCGTGCTGTGCCGCAACGCCAACCCCACCGCCTCTCCCAGCAGATGCACGTCCTTGCCAATGCGATCCTCGTCGATCGTGCCCGCGACCGTGATGCGCGCGAACGGATTGAGGTATTCCACCTCCACATTCAGCTTGTCGCGGAAAAACACGTCCGTGTAGGGCATGATCGAAGCCCCGCCCGTGAGGAACACGCGCGCCGGCGCGGAACCGCCCTGCTGACTGCGATAAAAATTGATCGAGCGGTTGACTTCCGCGTGCAGGCGCGTCATCACGTTGCGCACAATCTTGGAAATCTGCTGCGCCGCGCCGTCCTCCGGCCCCTCGTAGGTACCGCCCAAATCCACCTGCGCGCTGGCCTTCTTGGCCTCCTCCGCCTCGGAGAACGGCACGTTGAATTGCTTGGCGATCTCCTGCGTGATCGCATTGCCCGCCACCGGCACGCTGCGCGTGAACACACGGTGCTGTTCGATGAAGATCAGGTTCGAGGACCGCGCACCGATGTCCAACACCAGCGTGCAGCCCTCCAGATCCGGGTAATTGTGGTTGAAGGCGTTGTAGAGCGCCATCGGCGCGGCATCCACCACCCGCGGCTCCAGGTGCGTGGCCTGCACGCAGTCCGTCAGCCGCATGACGTTCTCCACCTTCACCGCCACGAGCATCACGTGCGCCTCTTGCTCCATGCCGCCCGACAGCAACTGGTAGTCCCAGACCACCTCGTTGATCGGAAACGGCACGTTCTGCTCCGCCTCGTAGCGCACCATCTGGTAGAGCTTGTCGCGCGAGACCGGCGGCAGCTTCACGTAGCGCGGAAACACCGTCTGCCCCGAAATGGACATATATAAGGGCGCCGGCTTGATCCCCTGCTCGCGCAACAGCTCGCGCAACGCCGATACCAGAATCGCCGAGGAGTGCGAATCGTTCTCCGGGTCAATGCCCAGCTGCGAAATGCCGTAGCGCGTCAATTGCGGCACGGCGCCCCGCTCGACGACAAATTCAGCCAGCACGATCTTACTCGCGCCGACGTCGAGGGTCAGAATGCGATTGGACGCAAACACTAGCGCATTACCTCATAGTCGTCGGCATTCACATACGCAAAGGGCGTGGCCGCGAGCTTCCAGAGATACCCGTCACGCACCGTGACCTTGTCCAGCACCGCCCGGTCCTGCCACCAGCCACTCGGGCCCGGATTCAATTGCCCCTTGAACCCCGGATCAATGTCGTCGTCGACGGCCTTGGCCGCCATCGCCTGTCCATCCGCCGAAACATTCACATGCACCGCCACCGGCATGCCGTAGCGCTTGACCGCGGAGGGCGGAATGAAAACGGAACTCAAATGGTCGCGGCCCTTCTCGACGTCCAGATGCTCCACCGTCTGCCGGTAGAGACTGTACGCGCGCTTGCCCTGCGCATCTTCCCCCAGCGTCATCACGATATACTCGATCGACAACACGCCTATCCAGTCCGGAACCGTGTCGAACTTCACGGAAATCTGCACCCATTCCTTCGGCCGCGTGGAACTTTTGGTGACGCTGGTATCGTATACCGGCGTCTTCACCTGGGTCTGACGCCCCGTACCAAGCAACTTGGTGACCTGCACTGCATCGCCCGAGAGCGGCGCCGGCTCCCCTGGCCGCAGCGGCCCGCCCGCCCGCGTGTTCATGCCCGCACCAACACCGCGATTTTGCTGCGGATACGTCACCTGCGCCATCGCCGTGGCGCCCAAAATCAGCATGCCCGCCAGCACCGTGGCACTGTATAGACCGCGAGACGCGCGCATTGTCATGAAGCCCCTCCTCCTGCTGTGCCGGTCGAGTTCCGGAATCGGACGCCAAATATAGTACCAATAAAGCGGGACTCCGCACGACGCGCAACAAAAAACGTCCTGAACAGCCCCAAGACTTTGGGAAAATTTGCGCGGAGCATCGTGTGTGGATCCGTAACCGCCAACGGTAGGGCGGGGCCGCCGGACCCGCCGCCTCAATCGCTGGGCTGTTGAGAATTGAATCCGGGAAAAATGGATCGTACCAAAACTTGCGCCCCACCGTTGACAGCGCATGGCCTTACATTCTATCCTTTGTAGGTGGACACCATGATCGTTTTTTTGATATGGTTGTGGCGTCAGGATTGCACAGATTACCGCACAGGACGACAACATCGGGAGTGACGGAATGAAGCAGACACACGCAGGTACAGGCCACGGCCTCGCAGGTTTCACATTTTTTTGTGCGGCAATCATCGCAACGGCGCAAGCGCAGGCCGTCGGAACCAACACGATTCCTTCAGTCTGGCACTTTGAAGGCCTCGCGCCAGGCACGGCCGTCGTCGACACGAATGGCGTCGGTACCGTCGGTTTTGAAGGCACACCCTTCTCCTCATCGAATAATGCCGCGGAAGTCGTGACCCTCACGCCCTCCACCCCGCCCAACGGCTTCGCCGTCACCAACCCTGCCGCCCATAACCAGGTCATACAGGTCCTCGGCGACGTCACTGCCAACTTCGACACCGCCCAAACCCAGGGCAATACCAACGTCCTGATCGATGTGCTGGTCCAGGCCGGCCAGCTCGCCTTTGAGCCGGATGTCCCACTCGGAGCCCAGGTCGGCGCCTACTTCAACACCAATGGCCACTTGGTGCTGCGCCACGCCCTCTACACCAATGACTTCGGCAACGCCGGCCCCGCCTTAAGCCATCAGTGGACGGAAATGAGCCACACCCCCGTCAACAGCAATGGCTGGGTGCGCCTCACCATCATCATGGATTACCTCAGCGCTGGCCCCCTCTATTCGCCGCAGGAGCATTATTTCGCGGTGCTGCTCAATGGCAACATCATCTCCAGCCCCTCCGCCTACAACGGCATCCCGCTCGACACCCCGGATGGCTATTTCCCCGAACCCGCCGCCCCAGGCTCCACCAACATGTGGTTCCTTTGCGCCGACAGCGGCTTCGGCGACCAGACCGGCGAAAACTCCCCGAACAACAATTTCTTCAGCGCCATCGAATTCGACGGCGCCGGCAACGTCGACGATATCGTCGTCACACTCCCTGGAGGCGCCCCGCCCTGCCCGCCCTGCGCCAATCCCTTCCAGTGCTGGCTGGAACAGTTCTA
>CAMFEP010000052.1 GCA_945949405.1 Kiritimatiellales bacterium | reverse complement strand
GCTTTGATGACGACTGCCGCTACGCCTTGTGTCTCGCCAACCTCAAACTGTCCCCCAAGGAACTCGCCCCCCAGCTCCGGTCGGACGACCATGCCCTGCGCGGTTTTCAAACACTCCTGCGCAACCCAAACTCGAAACTGCTGGCGCGCCTGACCAAAGAAAAAGCGCTCGAAGCCGAAGACCTCTATTATGTGGGCTTCCACTTCAGCGACATGCCCGGTCCCGAACGCGAATTCGGGGAAGCCCTGCTCCATCACGTCGCCAAACGCTGGCCCCGCTCCCCCTCCGGCAAGGCCGCCAAATCCAAACTCGGCATCGCCACAGGAACCTCCACGAAATCCCGCCGCACAGCAAAGAAATCTTGAACATGCAACGCCGGGAGGGGCGGCCGCCTCGCCGCCCTCGCGCCGCAACGCGCACAACCTCCCACCCGCCTCAAAATCCCGTGGACCTGCGCCACAAAAGCCGTTACAACGTGGCGGTATGGACGTTGCGACCGTTCGCAATCATCGCAAAGGGGAGTTGCATCGCATGAAGACACGCCACGGCCAGATCGCTCTGTTGTTCACCCTGCTCGGCTGCGCGTCCGCCTTCGCGGCCTCGGTGCCTGGAACGCTTTCCACCGACTACCAGGGCACCGCCGATTGGCTCAAGCATGTCGTCGTCGGCATCGATGGCGAACAGATCGGCCGCACCATCGAGCCGGACAATGCCCCCGACGCCGCCCTCAAGGTCTACGCCTATTCCGTCTTCGTGGGCTACGACATCCGTCCCGACATCACCATCTTCGGTACCATCGGTGGCACCGACGATCAGAGCGACGAGGACAGCAGCGAGGATTCCTCCGGCTCATCCCTCAAGGCCTCCGTCGGCGCGAACTTCAACCTCGCCCGCTATAACATCCGCCAGCCCGACATCCTCGTCGGTGACCACCTGACGATCCGCCTGCAACCGGAACTCGCCATGTACAACGCGGACTTGAGCGACTGGTTTACCGCCTCGGTCGCCCTGCCCATCACCTACGAAAATATCGAGGGCGAAACCTATTTCAGCATGACCCCCGACGACCGCTTCGCCTTCGCCTTCTATGCCGGCCCGTTGTTCAGCTACATGCGCGGCGAGACGGACCTTGGCGGCCTCGATGGCGCGGACTTCGAGGGCAAGCAACTCTTCGGCCTGCTCGCCGGCCTGGATCTCTACTTCACATCCTATGTGTCCATCGGCGGCCACATCGAATTCTTCGACGCGGATGACGACAACGTCACCGGCGGCGCCGATTTCCGCTACCACTTCTAACCGATTTCCCGCGGAGACTCGGGGGCACGGAGGGCCGCAACTCTTTCCGTGCTCCCCTTGACCGTTGCGTGGATTTGACGCAGCCCTCCTCTCCGTGCCTCCGTGTCTCCGTGGTAAATCCCCGCCCCCTCTCCTCTCACCCCCCCCCTTCAAATCCCCCCTCCCCGCAATCCCATTGCCCCCCCTCTCTCTCCTATGCTATCCCCCTCTCCATGAAATATCGCACCCTCGGAAAATCCGGCCTGCGCGTCTCCGTCGTCGGCGTCGGCACCTGGCAGTTCGGCGGCGAATGGGGCCGGCTCTACACCCCCAATGAAGCCGACGCCATCCTCGGCGAGGCCAACACCCTCGGCATCAACCTGATCGACACCGCCGAATGCTACGGCGACCACACCTCCGAACAACTCATCGGCAACGTGGTCCGCCACCACCGCTCAGAATGGCTCGTCGCCACGAAATTCGGCCACCACTTTAAAGGTCACCTCGATCGCTCCCGCCACTTCGCCGTGGCCGACATGCGCCAGCAACTCGACGACTCCCTGCGCGCCCTGCGCACGGACTACATCGACCTCTACCAAATCCATTCGCCGGAAGATTCCGAGTTCTTCGTCGACGAACTCTGGACAGCCCTGCAAGCCGTGGTCAAGGCCGGCAAAGTCCGCCACATCGGCATCTCCGTCAGTCCGAATACCAACATCACCCAGACCGACGCCGCCACCGCCGTCGGCGCGGACGCCATGCAAATCATCTACAACCGCCTCTCCCGCCAGTGCGAAGAAAAAGTCTTTCCATCCTGCCAGCGCCAAAACCTCGGCGTCCTCGCGCGCATCCCCCTCGCCAGCGGTTACCTCTCCGGCAAATATCAGCCGGGCGCAACCTTCCCCCCCAACGACGTGCGCGCCAGTCGCAAACCCGAGGAAGAGGACCAGAAGCTGCGCGAGGTCCAGGAAATCTCCAAAAACGAAGTGCCGCGCGGCACGCCCATGGCCACCTGGGCCCTCGCCTGGTGCCTTCAGCATCCCGCCGTCACCTGCGTGATCCCCGGCTGCAAGGATCCCGACCAAGTGCGCATGAACGCCTCCGCCGCCGAATTGGCCGCCGCAGATCATCCGCAAGCGGCTTGAGGCAAACGTAGAATTGGCCGTGGCCAAACGGTACAACGCCCGCCCATGCTTGCGCCCCGGCATATCCCGGCGTTATCCTGCTTCTACCGCGATGCCCATCATGAACCGGAAACTTTCAACATTCTTCACACTCTTTTGCATCCCAACCATGACCCTCCTCGCCGCCGATCCCACCCCGCTTTCCCTTCCTCTCACCGACGCCATCGAGCGCGCCTTGGAGCATAACCGCAGCGTCCTGGGCGCGCGCTTCAATGCCCAGGCCAGCGAATTCGACATCGTCCAGCAGGATGCCGCCTTCGACTTCCGCGTCGCCCCCCAAACCACCGCCAGCTCCGGCGAAACCTCCGATTCCTTCGGCTACGGCATGACCGTGGCGCGCAAGATCACCTGGGGAACCGACATCAGCGCCGGCCTGAACATGAACCGCACGACATCTGACTACGCCGACCCCGTCACCAGCGGGCGCCTCTCGGTGCGCGTCGATCAACCGCTCTTCCGCGAAGCAGGCCGCCTCGTCCAACTCGAACCGCTGCGCCTCGCGCAAAACCGCTACCAGGCGTCCCTGCGCCTGCTCGAATCCACCAAGGCGGACATCGTCCTCGCCGTCGTCGAACGCTACCAGGACGTGCTGCGCCTCGAACAACTCCTCGCCGCCGACGCCCAGCGCGTCCAACGCCTGAATAAACTGCAACGCCTCACCGCCCTGCGCGAAAAACAGGGCCGCGCCACGCGCCTCGATGCCATGCGCGTCGAACTGCAAGCCGGCCAAGCCCAGACCAGCCAGGAAAGCCACCGCGCGGAACTCGATGCCGCGCGGCGCGCCTTTGCCGACCTGCTCGGCGAACCGCCCGATCGCCGCTATATCCTCGCCCCCCCGCCGCGCCTTGACTTGGAACTACCCGCGCCCGAATGCGCCACCGCCACCGCCTTGAGCAACCGCCTCGATTACGCGCAGGCCCTGCAGGATTCAACCGACGCCAAACGCGGCGAACGCATCGCCAAAAAACGCCTCTGGCCCAACCTGCGCCTCACCTCCAGCCTCGAACAGAACGGCGCGGGGGACGGCTTCAGCGAAGCCACCGATTTTGGCGGCTCCACTTGGTTCTTCGGGTTGAGCGGCGATTCCGATCTGCTGCGCCGGCGCGACCGCGCCGGCTACCAGGCCGCCAGCGTCTCAACCTCCGCCACCTTGCTCAATGGCGAAATCGTGCGCGACCGGATCGTGCGCGAGGTGTACGATGAGTTGAGTGGCTACCGTCGCGCGGAACAGGAATTTGTGATCGCCGCGCGCAATCTCGACGTGGCCAGCCGGCGCTTGCAACTGGCGGACCGCTTGTTCCGCATGGGCCGCACGGACAACATTTCGGTCACCGACGCGGAGGAGGCCTTTCTGCTCGCGCAAAACGAGGAAAACTCCGCGTCCGCCGAGGCCTCCGTCTCCGCCTACCGCGTCCTGCGCGCCATGGGCACCCTCATCGAAACGCCGCCCGAATTAAAACCGTCCGCAATGTGATGATTCCAAACAACCAGTTGGTTGCCCACGATTCCACGGGAAACTGAATGTTGAGCATTCATCCGGCCCCCAACTTTACCCGCCGGAGGCGGGATGCGAATATGGAATGGCAGATTTACCCCAAACCATTCCAAATTTACGAATATCCAGCTAACCTCCTCAACGCCTCATGAAAACCTCCCACATCATCATCGCCCTCCTCCTCACCGCCAGCCTCATCCCGCTCGCCAGCCGCTGGCTGCACCACGACGCGGCGGCCGACGCCCCCACCACCCACGTCATCACGCGCGGGCCCCTCACCGTGCGCACCAGCTACGAAGGCGAAATCGAATCCCGCCGCTCCGTCCCGGTGTCGTCGAGCCTCAATAACTCGGCCACGATCATGGAACTCATCTCCGAAGGCACCATCGCCGCCCCGGGCGACGCACTCGTGCGCTTCGACCCCGCCTCTATGGAGGAGAATGTGATCATGCTCGAGCGCGACGCCACCCTGGCCCAAGCACAGCTCGACGAACTGCGCGAGGTCGGACAACCCCTCGAACTGGATGGGTTGACCCTGAAGCGCGACGAAGCCGCGGCGCTGGCAGAACAGGCGCTGCAGTTGGTGGAGGATACCCGCGCCTTGCGCGCCGAGGATTTGGTATCCGAGCAGGAACTGACCCAGCAGGAGCGCGAGGCGGCCCGGCTCACCCGCCAACGCGAGGCCCTCGACCGTCAGCTCGCCTGGACCCGCGACCGCCTGCAACCCTTTGCCTTGGCCCGCGCCCGGACGGAACACAACGCCGCGGCGCGCACCTTGGCGCGCGTGCGCAAACAAATCGCGGATTCCACCGTGGCCGCCACGACGTCCGGGCTCGTCGTCTATCTGCCCATGCATGTGGGTGGCGAATTCCGCACCGTGCGCGTCGGCGATACGGTCTATCGCAATCAGCCCTTCATGCTCGTCGCCGACATGTCGAACCTCGTCGTCAACAGCTACGTCCCCGAATCGGAAATGTCCCAGGTGCGCGCCGGCCTGAAGGCGGAGATCGTCCCCATCGCCTTCCCCGATCAGCGCTTCCCCGCCACAGTCGATTCGATCGGCACCATGGCACACACGATCAACGGCCGCCCGGTCTGGCAAAAGTTTCTGCGCGTGACCCTGCGCCTCGACGCTTCCAGCGACATCCTGCGCTCAGGCATGACCGTGCGCGTGGAGCTCATTTCCTACGACCGCGACCAGGCCCTGCTGATCCCGCGCAACGCCATCCACTGGTCCGCCGACAAACCTACCTGCCGCGTCGATACCAAAGGCGGCCCACGCGACGTTCCCCTCACCCTCGGCCAAGCCGACGACACCCACTGCGAAGTCCTCGCCGGCCTCGCCCCCGGCGACAAGGTGCTCCTACCGTAAGGCCCGCGGCGAAACCGCAGAATATCGAACAAGGATTTTTGATTTGTGAAGGACAGCGCGTTCGATCTTGAAGATCGTCTCATCACGTTTGCAGTGCGGGCAATACGAGTTGCCGAAGCACTTCCCAAAACGGCTGTGGGTAATCATATTCGGGGTCAACTGGCCAGAAGCGGCACATCTCCAGCACCCAACTACGGCGAAGCCCAAAGCGCCGAGTCACGAACGGATTTCGTTCACAAACTCAAAGTTACGCTCAAGGAGTTGCGCGAGACCAAGGTCTGGCTGTTGATGATCCAACGAGCAGAACTAATCAAACCCGTCTCAACCCTTGACCCATTAATTCAAGAAACCGACGAATTAATTTCGATCTTCGTAAAAAGCGTCAAAACAGCAACCAAAGCCCGATCCTAACTTCAAAAATCGAAAATCCTTGTTCGATATTCTGCGGTTCATTCGAAATATTCCCATGCCTCCACCCGTCTTACATTTAACCACCATCAGCAAATCCTACCCTTCCCCCGCGGGCCCGGTGGAAGTACTGCGCGCGGGCAACCTGCACGTGAACGCCGGCGAGCTCATCGTCATCACCGGCCAGCCCCTTCCGCCCAACGACAGCGTAAAAACCGACACCAAGGGCTGTTCGTGACTTCACAAATCAAAAATCCTTGTTCGATATTCTGCGGTTCCTCCGCCTCCCCTCCCATCCTCCATCTCACCAACATCAGCAAATCCTACCCCTCCCCCGCGGGCCCGGTGGAGGTGCTGCGCGCCGTAAACCTGCAAGTCGACGCCGGCGAATTCATCGTCATCACCGGCCCCTCGGGTTCGGGAAAAACCACGCTCCTCAGCATCGCCGGCCTCCTCGACGCCCCCACCGCCGGCACTGTAGCATTCGCCGGCCAGACTCTCCCGCCCAACGACGAAGAAACCCTGCGCGACATCCGCAGCCGCCATGTGGGCATGATCTTTCAACGCTTCCACCTGCTCGAGCACCGCTCCGTCGTCGAGAACGTCATGTTCCGCTACCGCTACCTGCCCCATGGCCGCGCCGACGCGCGCCAACGCGCCCTCGCCCTGCTGGATCAATTCGGCCTTGCCGATACGGCTGACCGCCCCGCGCGCGTCTTGAGTGCCGGCGAACGGCAGCGCGTGGCCATCGCCCGCGCCGTGGTGCTGCCACCCAAACTCCTGCTGGCCGACGAACCCACCGGCAGCCTCGATCCCGCCGCCGCGGACCGCGTCATGGATTGCTTCCGCAACCTGCACGCCCAGGGCATCACCGTGATCTTCGTCACCCACAATCTGGCCCTGCGCGCCTTCGCCACCCGACACCTGCGCTGCGCCGAGGGAGGACTGGCCGAAGAGTCGAACGTCGAAAGTCCAATGTCGAAGGTGTCGGCATGAATGCAATCGACAATCATCAATCGGCAATCGGCAATCTCTCTCTTCTCCTCCGCGACGTCCTCGACGGCCTCCGCGCCCAGCCCATGCGCCTGCTCCTCGCCATGGGCACCATGGCCACCGGCGTCGCCACCCTCACCGTCCTCTTCGGCATCCTCGCCGGCCTCGACCAACGCGCCGAAAAACTCGTCTCCGAATTTGGCGCGGACACCATTGGCATAACGCCCACCTCCGGCAACCGCATGAACGAGGGACTACCCCCCGCCGCGCGCGACATCCTGCGCCGCAACCTCGAAGGCGCCACTGTCAGCGCCATCCACCTTCACCAGGGGGTGCCCATCGGCGGCGGCCGCGTCGTCGACGTGATCGCCAGCGACCACAACCTGTCCCGCGTACGCGCCTGGCCCCTCATCGCCGGACGCGAATTTGACCCGCTGGACATCCAGCGCGCCGCGCATGTCTGCCTCCTGACCCGCGCCCTCGCGGACGAATTGCACGTCGGGGTGCAGCAATTCATCGCGCTCGCTAACATGCCCCTGCGCATCGTCGGCATCATCTCGCCCTCCGGCGGCCGGGGCTCTGAAATGGACTCGCGCCTCGCGCCCGGCGAGCGCTTTGTCCTGGTTCCGGAAACCTTGCCGCCCCTCTGGATCCAGAACTATTCGCCGCCCCCCACCGGTGCCGACGCGCTGTTCATCAAGACCGGTTCGCCCGCCGCCGTCGCCACCATGCTCGCCCGCGCGCGCCAGTTGCTGCAAGGTGGCGGCCGCCGCATGCCCGCCTGCTCCTGGACCACGCCCGACATGCTCCTCGGCGGCATCCGCAAGTTGCGCGGCACAATCAGCTTGAGCGCCGGCGCGATCGCAACCCTGTGCCTGCTTCTCGGCGGCGCAACCCTCACCGGCCTCATGCTGTCGCGCATCCAGGAGCGCATCCCGGAAATCGGCCTGCGCCGCTCCCTCGGTGCGTCGCGCGCGGACATCGCGGCCCTCTGCGTGCTCGAAGCCCTGCTCATCAGCCTGGGCGCGGCGCTGCTCGGCATCCTCACGCCCCTGTCCGTGCTCGCGGTTTTGAATCCCGCGCGCCTGCCCATCGCCATCGCGCTCAACGCCACGGTGCTGCTCCTCCCCATCCTCGTCGTCGCCGGCACCGCCGTCCTCGCCTCCCTCTGGCCCGCCCTCGTCGCCGCCCGCATCTCCCCCTACGAAGCCCTGCGCAATGATTGAAGTTGGGCTTCCCCCGAAAAATAAATAAGCGCACAGTGCGCCGCATGCCCCCAAAACCCGCGACCGAATCCGGTGTGCCAGGACGACTGTCCAACGACTTTGCCCTGACCGTCGACAGCCAGCGCCACACCCGCGGGGATTTCAAAACCACATCCGAAACCCTCGACTTCCATCACCCCAGCCTCAACCTGCATGTCCGCGTCGTCCACACCGACCACCCCGACCTGGGCGTCCACCGCAAGCACCTCGAAATCTCCGGATCCGGAAAACTGACCGAAGTGCGCCTGGAAGAATGGATCGTCACCGGCGCGCGCGGCGCGACCGGTCTCATGGAACACCACCAGATCGGCATGGGCCCCATTGGCCTCGGCCAGCCTATATTCTGGAACGGCTTTTTCCTCGGCGTGGAACACCCCGGCGCCGAAAACTGGATCACACCCACCACGGCCACCTGCCGCTTTCCTTGCTCACGAATCTTGACCGACTCCCCCTGGATCAGCCCGCCCTGCACCCTCGGCGCCGGGCATCCCGGCGCCGAGTGGCCCGCCTTCATGGATTACATCCACCGCCTGCGCCCCCATCGCGAACCACCCTTCGTAACCCTCATCAACAACTGGTACCAATTCGGCCGCGCCCGCTACCGGGGCGATGCCAAACCGCCCGGCAGTTCCGTACTCGACGAAATGCGCGCCTTCGCCGAAAAAATCCGCCAGTTCAACCTGCCCCTCGATTTCTACTGCCTCGACGACCCCTGGACCGACACGCCACACTCTGAGTTACCTACACCTGAAAGGTGGCCCGTGCGCTCCGCGCGCGGGCTCCCCGGCATCTGGAACCGCATCAGCCCCGATCTCTTCCCCAGCGGCCTGCCCTCGCTCAATGACGCCGCATCCCCCATGGACATCGGCCTCTGGTGCGGCCCCATCGGCGGCTACCTCGGCCGCCAGCCGCTGGTGGAATTTGGAAAATCCCTCGGCTATGAATCCTTCACCGACACCACCGACGATTCGGGCTTCGGCCAGACCAAGCTCTGCTGCCATGGCCCCCGTTATCACACGCACTTGCGCGAATGTCTCTCCCATTGGTCGCGCGCCGGCGTGCGCTATTGGAAATTCGACGGAGTCGAATTTCACTGCAACGACGCCTCGCACGGTCACCCCGTCGGCCCCACGGCGCGCACGGAACAAATGGATTCGTGGATCGACATCCTACGCGCGATCCGCGCCGAAGCGCCGGACGCCGTGATCGCCTTCACCACCGGCTCCAACCCTTCGCCCTGGTGGCTGCAACACGTGGACTTCGTCTGGCGCGGCGGTCACGACGATCGCACCACCAACACCGACGCGCCCAAACGCGAACGCTTCGCCACCTACATCGACGCCTGTCTGCGCGTGGTGAGCCAGACGTCCATGCCGCTCGCCTCCGTCGCGGTCTTCGGCTTGATTCAAAATGCGGCCTTGCACTACGCCTCCGAACACGAAACCCCGGATGATTTCGAGCGCGCCCTCTGGCTCATGGTCGGCCGCGGCTCGCATCACCACGACCTCTATGTGTCGCCAGACTCCCTGAACGACGATGCCTGGTCACGCCTGGCGCGGGTGCTGCGCTGGGCGCGCGCGAAGCGGCACCTGCTGGCGCGCACGCGCATGATCCTCGGCAATCCGGAAAGTGGCGAAATCTATGGCTTCGCAAGCTGGCGCGACGGCCGCGGCCTGCTGACCCTGCGCAACCCCGCCAGCGCTGTGCAACGCCTGACCGCAAATTTATCCGCGCTCCTGCCCGATGCGGACTTGCCTCCCGGCGCAACGCTCCCTATCGTTTCCGCCTACGGCCCCGCGCCCGATGCAACCGCCGCCAGCGTCGACGTACCGCTGGCGTTGCTTCTGCCGCCCTATGGCGTGGCCGTCTGGGAACTCGGGAGTCGGTAGTGGATCATTTTGAAATCTCTAGCTTTGTAGGGGCGCTTGTGACAAGCGCCCGCGAAAGTATCGGGCGCTTCACAGAAGCGCCCCTACATCTCACCCCGCCAAAATTTAAAAGCAGCCCACTACCCGGGAGTCAAACATGACCAATGATCGACCGCTGACCGCCGCCGAAAAACACCAGTGGAAACAGGACGGCTACCTGCTCCTGCGCGGCCTCATTCCCCGGGAACGCCTCACGGCTGTCCAGCACACGTTCGAAGAGGCGGTGGAGAAAATTTTACAAACCCTGCGCCGCGACGGCAGCATCACCGACACCAAACCCAACATTCCGTTTGACCGCCGCCTGGCTGAAGCCGCCGGTGCGCTGGCCGGAAAATTCGGCCGCTCCTGGCGCAAGGAAATCGCGCAGCGTTCGGTCTTCGACCTCCAAACCACCCCCGCCCTCGCGCATGTGGCCGCCCAGTTGACCGGCGGCGACGCCATCGGACACCCCGTCTTTAACGCCCGCCCCAAACTCCCGGGGCAGCAACTGACCATCGTCCCCTGGCATCAGGACTCCGGCTACTTCGGTGCCGCCTCCGAAAAGTCGCTGATCCTCACCGTCTGGATTCCCCTCGTCCCTGTCGATCGCAGCAACGGCTGCCTGCAGGTCATCCCCGGCACGCACAAGCTGAATCTGCGCAACCACACCCAGGAAGCCCGTGAAGGCCAGTTCCTCGAAGCGGATCTTTCGGGAATCGATGAGTCAAAGGCCGTGACCTGCACCATGCAGCCCGGCGACGCCCTGATCTTCACGAACCTCACCATGCACCGCTCACTCGAATCCACGGCCCCCACGATCCGCTGGTCGATCGACCTGCGCTACATCCGCGACGGCGACCCCCTCGGCGCCATCACCTGGCACGATCCGAACTTCAAGTGGGTCATCCGCAGCCCCACGCAACCGCCCACGGACTACGCCCCCTGGGCCGCCGACATCCAGCAGTGGCCCTGGTAACGCATTCCTATCGCTTGCGGAAATAGCCGTTGCTGTATTCGCATGCGTACAGGACATGCACCCGTTCGGGTTTATCCGCGAAAAATTCGTCGGTGGCGCGTTTCACGCCCGGTGATTTGTAGTAGTCCCGGCTGTGAGGCCGCACCAAAATGCTCTCGTCATAGTAGCAGCCAAAGAAACCAATCGCACCGGACATCATCCGCGCATACACATGCGGCAAAATATGACGGGTGGAGGAATACAGGTCTCCGTCGAGCAGCGCAAAGCTGATCCGCTCTGGCAACCGGGCGGGAATCGTGTCTTCAAACCAGCCCGCATGCAGCTGCGGTCGCGCCAGGTTGGCCTCGGCGAATATCCCCACCAGTTGTTCCTGGTCCGCCTTCATGGATCCTTCCGTATAGACCCCGTCCGCGGCGTCCGGGCCGGCCGGTGGCGGCAACCCCTTGAAGCTGTCAAAGACATGAAACCGTTTGGTGGAAGCCCACGCCGTCAGCACATTTTGGATCACGATCGAACTCTCGCCCGCGTTACACCCCAACTCCACCACATCCCCTGGCACGTCGTAGGCCAGGGTCTGTTCCAGAAGGTGAAAGAGGTTCATGCGCGCCTCAATATTGGTCATCGGCGGCTGGTTGGGTATCAGCGTGGCTCCGATTCGCAACCGGCGTAGCACCTTGTTTGCCAGTCGCTGCCAGGGTGTTGGCGTGCGATGGTCCCAGTCCCGAAATGTGGCGATCATGGCGTTGTCCATCGGTGGTCCGCTCCCATCTGTGTCCATACCAGACGAGGCTTGGATGGCAACCATAAACGATTTAAATTGCGAATGGCCGTGTATATGCTTTCTTGCAGCCGGCCATGACCCCCACCGAAAAACGCAACGCCCTGCTCTGCATCGTCGGCGAAGCCTGCTGGGGTCTGCAGTCCGCCTTCATCGTGCCCATGACCATGATCACCCTCGTGCTGCGCCATTACGGTGCGGGCGCGCGCACGATCGGCACGATGATGGCGATCGAAAGTTGCTTTCTCGTGCTCCCGCAAATCGTCGGCCTGCTCTGGTTTCGCACCCACGGCGCGCGCAAAAAACCGCTGATCATCTGGCACCTGCTCACCGTCATCCCCGCCATCGCCATGTACGGCATCGTGGTGCTCACCCTCGACGGCCATGCCTCGCCCGCCACGATCCGCGTGCTCTTCTTGTTGAGCTTCGCCGTCCTCATGACCTCCATCGGCGTGGTCCTCGGCGCCTGGATGGACTGGATCGCCCGGCTGTTCCACAAGGGCATCCGCGGCTCGATCATGGGCTGGGTCTCTTTTGCCACCTCCGCCGCGAGCGCGCTGGGAGGCCTGCTGGCGGGTCGGATCTTGCAGAACTTCCCCGGCGTCCAAACCTACGGCTGGCTCTTCATCACGGCTTCGATCATCGCCGCGCTGGCCATTTTGCTATTCGGGTTGATCGTCGACCCTCCGCTGAACCCCGCAGCGCGCCCGCCTTCCCTGCAAGACCTGCTCGCGCGCTTCCGCATCAGCCTGGGCAACCGCAATTTTCGGGACTTCCTCGCGGGCCGCCTCCTCGCCGCATTCGGCTTCAGCATCGGCCCCTTCGTGGCCGTCCATTTTCAATCCGCCGCGCACGGCGGCTTGCCCGACGGCACCCTCGTGCTCTGCGGCACGGCGGCAACCTGCGCGGCGGCCCTGACGAACATCATTCTCGGGCGCATCGGGGACAAGCGCGGCCATCGCATCGGCATCGTCGTGGGCGTCGTCGTGCAGGTGCTGACGCTGATCTTTTTGCTGGCCGGTCATGGCCTGCCCGCCTGCATCCTGGCCTATCTCGGCCTCGGCATTTGCGGCGCCGCCGGCACGGTCTCCCACACGAACATGCTCTTCGAGACCTGCCCCCACGACCACCGCCTCGCCCACATCACCGCCGGCAA
>CAMFEP010000051.1 GCA_945949405.1 Kiritimatiellales bacterium | reverse complement strand
GTTGCGTTTATCCACGAGGCCCTGGGGTACGAGGCGGCTGACATCGTGGCCCGTCGCGGCCTTGATGCTGGCGGGGGTCCAGTTGGTGCGCACGTCGGCGAAGAGTTGGGGCATGCCGGTGAGCAGCGTGCCGAGGAGCATCCCGATGGCGTTCTTCGAATCGTTTTCCGTGGCGACGATCAGCGGCGCGCGGTAGCCGTTCCAGTCGAAGGAGCTGGTGAGGATCGACTCGGTCAGGTCGAAGTTGGGATAGAGGTCGGTCCACTGGCGTTGGCCCTGGGTGCCGGCGGCGATGGCGTTGTAGCCTTGGGCGTGTTCGACGTCGGCCTTGAAGCCCTGCTTGCGGCCCACGGCGGGGTCGGCGAGGCGCGGGTTCCCGATCATCATGTCGCGCACGATGAGGGTCATGGCGATGCAATCGCGCAGGAGCTTGTCGGCGGGGGCGGGGCGTTTACCGGCGCCGTAGTTGATCTTAAAGCGCTTCTTCATGAAGGAGAAGGCCTTGTCCAACTCCTCGTGATCATAGAGGCCGCGGTCCATGCGGCCGCGCACGGCGACCATGTCGACGGAGACGGTGCCCATGCCGAAATAGTGGTGCATCAGGTTGCGGCGCGCGTCCGAGCCGAGGATGCCCATCGAGACGCTGCCGACGGAGAGGTAGTTTTTGCCGCGGATTTCGCCGACGGCGGTGGCGCAGCGGGCGAAGCGCAGGAGGCGTTCGGCGACGTAGGGGGCGATGTCGCCGTCCTCGCGCTCGAGGTCTGGGTTATAGATCGAAAAGATCGGGCGTTTTTTTTCATCCATCGCGGCGGTGAAGGCCTTGAGCCAGACGGCGCCGGGGCGGTCGGTCTGGTTGAGGCCGTAGGCGGCCTGCTGCCATTCGGAGCTGCCGATGCCCATGCAGGCGCTCATGAGTTCATCGCTGTAGGCCCAGGAGCGGCTGACCCAGATGTTGGCGCAGACGCCCTCGGTGGCGTAGTAGGCCTGGGCGATGGCGCCGGTGCGGGCGCCGTAGACGATTTCGGGGGCCACGACGACGCGCACGGGGGTGCCGTCGGGGAGGAAGACGTTGTGGCGGATCAGGTCGTAGACCCGGCGGACCATGGCCCAGGTGCCGGCGACGTTGGATTCGTAGGCGCCGGTGCGACCGTCGGCGACGGGGGTGATGGCGATGGTGGGGACGTGGCCGATGGTGCCGCGGGGCGAGGGGGTGAACTCGCGCGGGGAGGGGGTATTGGAGGCGAGTTTTTTCGGGGACGGTTTGCGTGACGATGGCATGGGATTTCTCCGTGTGACAGGCGTTCGGGACGACGCGCATGACTGTACATGGCGCGGAAATTTTGGGCAACGGGAAAGGGCGGGGGAATTGATGAGTGAAGATTGCAGATTGACGATTGCGGAGGGGGAGAGGCAACTGCATTTGGAGGCGTGGCCGACGAACCGAAGCGGTGTGCGTTTGGTGCGAATCTGGAACGGCATCTGCACCCCACCCGGGCTCGTTTCGGAGGCGGCGCGGACGGGTGTCCAGCGCCGCCTCCGAAACGAACCCGCTTGGGGCACATCTGCCATTCCAGATTCGCATCCCGGCCTGCGGCCGGGCAGCCAAACGCACACCGCGTTTGCCATCGGAGCCATAGCGCCGGGACGGCGCTATGGCGGATGAGTGGGGGACGGAGGCGGGAAACTCCCCGTCGCCGGTTGCCATGAGACGGGCGGGCGCGTTAGGATGAACGCAACTAGCCGCTACAGGAGGTCGCATGTCGGAATTGCCGCGTTATTTTCTGGGGTTTGATTCCAGCACGCAGAGTTTCAAAGCCACGATTGTGGATGAGGGGCTGAAGGTCGTTTACGAGCGCGCGGTGAATTTTGATGCGGATCTGCCGGAGTTTAAGACGCAGGGCGGGGTGCACCGGCATGCGGACGGGCTGACCGTGACATCGCCGACGATTTTGTGGGTGGCGGCGCTGGATTTGTTGCTGGAGCGCATGCGCGGGGATGGGGCACCGCTGGCGCAGGTGCGGGCGATTTCGGGATCGGGGCAACAGCACGGGAGTGTGTGGCTCAACAACAAGGCGCAGGGCGCGTTGCGCGGGCTTGCGGCGGGAAGGACGCTGCGGGAGCAATTGGTGGGGATTTTTTCCGTGGCGGATTCGCCGATCTGGATGGATTCCAGCACGGGCGAGCAGTGCGCGGCGCTTGAGAAGGCGTTGGGAGGGGCGCAACGGGTAGCGGAGCTTACGGGTTCGCGTGCGACGGAACGGTTCACCGGCAATCAGATTGCCAAAATTCATCAGACGCAGCCACAGGCCTATGAGGCGACGGCGCGCATTGCGTTGGTGAGTTCGTTCATGGCCTCGTTGTTGATCGGGGACTTTGCGCCGATCGACGCCAGCGATGGCGCGGGGATGAACCTGATGGATTTGCGTCTAAAAAAATGGGCGTCGGAGGCGTTGCCCGCCACGGCGCCGGAATTGGAGCGGCGGTTGGGGGCGATCGTGGCGTCGCACACGGACGTGGGGCCGTTGCATGATTATTTTGTCAAGCGCCACGGATTTGCCGCGAATTGCCGCGTGGTGGCGTTTTCGGGGGATAATCCCTGCAGTCTGGCGGGGCTGCGGCTGGCCGAGGCGGGGGATCTGGCGATCAGTCTGGGCACGAGCGACACGTTATTCGGTACGTTGACGGAGCCCAAGCCGTCGGCATCCGAGGGGCACATGTTTGCCAGCCCGGTGGACCCGGACGGATACATGGCGATGATTTGTCGCAAGAACGGATCGCTGACGCGGGAGGCGGTGCGCGATCGTGCGGCGGGCGGATCCTGGGAGACGTTCAATACCATGCTGGCGCAGACGCCGCCGGGCAACAACGGGCGGATTGGTATTTATGTGCGCGAGGCGGAGATCACGCCGCCGATTCAGCGGACCGGTGAATATCGGTTCAATGGCGCGGGGCGCGCCGTGGGCAGTTTTTCCAATGTGGAAGAGGTGCGCGCGGTGTTGGAGAGCCAATTCATGTCCATGCGTTTGCATGGACAGAATGTGGGTCTCAAGCCGGCGCGATTGATTGCGACGGGCGGGGCTTCGGTGAATCCGGCGTTGTTGCGCGTGGCGGCGGACGTGTTTGGCACGCCGGTGTATGTGGCGGGGAAGGCGGACTCGGCGTCGCTGGGTGCGGCGTACCGGGCGCTGCATGGATTCCGGTGCCGGGAGGTCGGGCGCGTGGTGCCGTTTCAACTGGTGTTTGCCAATGCCACGCCGTTCCGCAAGGCGGTCGATCCCGATGCGGCGGCGCATGGGGTGTATACGGAGCTGTTGGCGCGTTTTGAAGAGGTGGAGCGGGCGTTGGCGGGCGGTGGGGCGGGATGATGCGGCGTGTGGCATTGCGGAGACGCGTATGAAATCAAAGGTGCGACTGTTAAGCCTGGTGGCGTCCTTCACCCTGATTTTGCTGGCGATCGGCGCGACGCTGGTCGTATTGGGCATCTTTAATGAAGTGCTTCGCTGGGATATTTTCGGCCCCAAGCTCGAGCAGGTTCTCTATGGTGTGTTCGGCGCTTGCATGGCGCTGGCGGTATTTGGCGTGGCGATGATCGGGGTGATTGCGGTGCAGGAGTCCGTCAGAGACTTCAAGCGCTTCGTCCAGTCGTTCACGAAGGAAGGCGAGATTCTTGATGCACCCAGGCGCGTGTATGCGGAGCGCATGGCGCTTGTGGTGGTGGTCCTGGCGGCGCTGGTCGGGGGCTGCGCCTTGATCAATCATGCCGTGCTCGTGAGCCGGTGCGGTGTATTCAAGCGGCTGGCCACGGAACAATTCGCAAATTTTGCGGAGCGGATTTCCGCACATGTGGCGACGATTTCCGTGCCGCCCCAGGATAACGTTCCGCGGGATTTGTATGACCTGGTGCACACGATCGACAATCTGGAGTTTGTGGCGCGCACGACGCTATACATTCCGGACCCTCAGGAAGCCAGGGCCATGTGGGGGTATACGGCCTGGCGGGCTTTTTATACCAACGCCGATGGTTTTGCGCGGTTTTACGTTGCCAAGGATTTTGAAAAGTCCATGCGCAACGCCTTGGATGGCGATGCCGCCGGCCTTGACGTCCTCAATGCCCGCCATGAGTTCGTCTGGTACTCGTTGTTGACGGGCCCCGATCATGCGTCCCGGGCGGTCGTGCGCATCGATGGGGACAGTCGCCAGAGTTATCGCGAATATCGATTTGGGGACTGACGGCGTTGCGGCAGTGACGCCCTGCCACCGGAAGCTTTGACTGATTGGAAGATGCGCGAATATCCAAGGAGACAACCATGGCAACAAATCCGTTGGGCAGCAGGACCATGACGCAGATCGCGCTGGTGGTGCATGACATTGAGCAGGCGGTGGCGGCGTGGGCGGAGCTATTGGGGGTTGAACCACCAAAAGTCGGGGTGAGCGATCCGGTGGAGAAGGCGCACACGGAATACCGAGGGGTGCCCAGCGCGGCGCGGGCCAAGCTGGCATTTTTTGCGTTGGGCCCGATCAGCCTGGAGTTGATTCAACCGATCGGCGAGAACAGCACGTGGCACGAGCAGCTGGCGGCGCACGGACCAAGCCTGCACCACATTGCTTTTCAGGTGGAGGGGATGGCGGAGCGGATTGCGACGCTGGCCGGGCATGGGGTGCCCTTGCAGCAGCGCGGCGAATTTACGGGCGGGCGCTATGCGTATCTGGATGGGCGCGCGCGGTTGGGAACGGTGGTGGAGTTGCTGGAGAGCGACAAGCGCCATGACTGAAACAGAAAAATCCGCGGAAGCCGAAGCCGAGGTGTTTGTGTTGCGGCCTGCGGCGCGGGCGTATTTTGGGCAGTTGCTGCTTGGGATCGTGCTGGCGCCGGTGGTGTTGGGGCTGATCCTGCTCATTCGCGTGTGGTACAAGACCGCCTCGGTGCAATATCGGCTGACGACGCAGCGGCTTTTTTTGCGCACGGGGTTGATTGCCAAGCAGATCGAGGAAGTGGAGCTTTTCCGGGTGAAGGATGTGACCGTGACTCAGAACGTGATGCAGCGCCTGCTGGGAGTGGGCACGATCACGGTGATTTCCACGGACGACTCGCATCCCAAGTTAGAGCTCTTTGGGGTCCGGCATCCTGAAGGGTATAAAGATCAGATTCGGGAGCAGTATCGGGCGGCGCGGAAACGTGAGGGGTTCAAGGCGACGGAGTTTGTGCAGTCGTAGGAGACCGCGTCCGGAGGCCGCGGTCCACCTCGGGCAGGCGACTCACCGGGGGACGGGGGGGCGTTGGGGAGGTGTGGGCGCGATGCCCTTATTGCCCATGCCACCCATGGCACCGAAATCCGGCATTTGCATCAACTGGTAACCGGCGGGGATTTCGAACGTTGCGGCATCGACGTTGCCTTCCTCGATTTTGGTGACGTCCATCGTGGTCTTGGTGGTCTGTTGTTTTCCCGATGCATCGGTTTGGGTTGAGGTGGCGATGCGGCGCAGGGGCAGGCCCTTGATCTTGTCCTGTTGTTCGCGCATCAACTTGTCCAGGCCATCGTCACCGGTTCCCGGGAGTTGTTTTTTGGACCAGGCATTCATGGCGGCGCCTGTGACCTTCGGGGCGGCCCAGATTTCCTCGTCCTGCACCACGTTGTTCACGGCGGAATGTCCGAACATGTTCATTTCCGTTTTATATGACGTGCGGATTTTGTAGTGGGTGGTGGGGTAGCCGAGAAGGTTTCCGCCTGCTTCCTCCAGGAGTTTCTCGACCTTCACGTTGGTGAACTTCAACTGCATCATGCTGCGGGCCATTTGCGCGGCGCCGCCGCCCATGAGTTTTTCGGTATCCCACTCCATGTAGGTCTTGTCCTCGGCATTGACCATGTACATGGTTTTTCCTGCGTCCTTGGTGAGGAAGTAGCCGCGGAAGGGGCCATGGCCCATGTGCTCACCGGCGGCATCCATGCGCAGCTTGTCGCCGTCCATCTTCACCGTGGAGGTGATGGTTGAGAGGGCGGCGCCGGGCATGGTCATGCCCTCGGTTTTGGTGACGGAGGTGAAGGTGATGCCGGCCCAGGCGTTGGCGGCGAGCAGGAGGGCGAGAGCGGCAAAGCGTTGGGCGTGTCGCAGCATGGCGGGGTCTCCTTTGATTGAACGGGAAAAGCGTATGGAAGATGGGGCGTTGCGGGCAAGCGCGAAACGGGTAGGGCAGACCGCCTCCAGAGGCCACGGTCAGGCGTTATTGGGCATTGGGGGGAGGGGCGGGGATTAGGATTACGATTACGATTAAGATTACGAATAGGATTAGGAAAAAGATTGGGAGGGGAGGGGGATGTAGGGGCTTTCCTTTAGGACGATGGGCTTGGCGCCGGAGAGCAGGCGGATCCACTCGTAGGCGCAGCCGACGACGATGATGGCGACCATTAGGACGAGGAAGGCGGTGACGGCGACATCGATGTAATTATTAAAAACGATGTGCTGCCACTCCGCGAGCTGGGCGGGGGCGCCGCCGGCGGCGATTTTGGCTTTCGTGGCGCGGATCAGGGCGAGGAAGCCGAGGCGCGGGTCGGGAGAAAAGACCTTCATCCAGCCGGCGGTGAAGGTGATGCCGATCAGCCAGAGCAGCGGGAGGGCGGTGACCCAGGCGTAGCGCGTCTTGCCCATCTTGATCAGGACGGTGGTGCCGAGGCAGAACGCGATGACTGCGAGCAACTGATTGGCGATGCCGAAGAGTGGCCAGAGCGTGTTGATGCCACCGAGGGGATCCACGACGCCTTGATAGAGGAAATAGCCCCAGGCGGCGACGAGCAGGCCGCTGGCGGTGACATTGGCGCCCCAGTGGGTTGTATTGCCGAGGGGTTTCCAGATTTGGCCGAGAACATCCTGGAGCATGAAGCGGCCCACGCGGGTGCCGGCGTCGATCGTGGTGAGGATGAAGAGGGCTTCGAACATGATCGCGAAGTGGTACCAGAGGGCCATCATGCCCTTGCCGAAGGCGCGGGAGAACATGTGGGCCATGCCCACGGCGAAGGTGGGGGCGCCGCCGGCGCGGCCAAACATGGTTTTCTCGCCGATGTCGGCGGCGAGGGTCTGCATGCCGGCCTCGGTCACGGGGAACCCGGCGGCGGAAACTTTTTCGATGACCTGGGTGGTGGTGATGCCCTTATTCGAGGTGTTGATCGCGAAGTACTGGCCGGGTTCGAGGGCGCAGGCGGCGATGAGGGCCATGAGGGCCACGAGCATTTCGGTGACCATCGCGCCGTAGCCGACGCTGCGGATGACGCTTTCACGGTCCACGAGTTTGGGTGTGGTGCCGGAGGCGATCAGCGCATGGAAGCCAGAGATGGCGCCGCAGGCGATGGTGATGCAGACGAAGGGGAAGACAGGGCCGGCGAAGACGAGGCCGGAGCCATCGACGAACCGGGTGATGCCAGGCATGTGGAGGTGGGGCGCGACGAGGACCACGGCGAGGGCGAGGATGACCACCGTGCCGAGCTTCATGAAGGTGCTGAGGTAATCGCGCGGAGCTAGCAGGAGCCAGACGGGGAGCACGGAGGCGGCGAAGCCGTAGACGATCAGGCTCCAGGCGAGCCATTCCTTGGAGCGGAGGAACAGGCCTTCGATGGCGGGATATTGGGGGAGGAACTGGCCGAGCCAGACGCTGGCGAGCAGACCCGCGACGCCGAAGGTGGTCACGGCGGTGACGCTGAAGCGGCCCGATTTGAGGGCGACGCCCATGATCAGGGCGAGGGGGATGGTCATGGCGATGGTGAAGAGGCCCCAGGGGCTTTCGGCGAGGGCATTGACCACGACCAGGCCGAGCACGGCGAGGAGGATGGTCATGATCGCGAGGACGCTGATCATGGCGCAGATGCCGACGACGGGATTGGCTTCCTCGCGCAACATCTGGCCCACGGACTTGCCGCCGCGGCGGATCGAGCTGAAGAGGATTACGGAATCATGGACGGCGCCGCCGAGGGTGGCGCCGATCAGGATCCAGAGCATGCCGGGCAGGTAGCCGAACTGGGCGGCGAGGACGGGGCCGACGAGGGGGCCGGGGCCGGCGATGGCGGCGAAGTGATGGCCGAAGACGACCCACTTGTGGGTGGGGACATAGTCGCGCCCGTCATTGCGGGTCACGGCGGGTGGGGCGCGATGTTCATCGAGTACCAGCACCTTGGTTACCAGCCACTTGCTATGGAAGCGGTAGGCGATGGCGAAGGTGCAGAAGCCGGCGACGACGAGCCAGAGGGCATTGATGCCTTCGCCGCGGTGGATGGCGCAGACGGCCACGGCGAGGGCGCCGAGGGCGGCGATGCCAGTCCACACGAGGATTCGCAGGATTTTTGACATTCGGCTCAATATAGCATCTGAACAAAAAACGTCACGCGTGGAGTAAGCCCCGAACATCGACGATGGAATCAGATGGCTGGAAAGGCCTCCGGATATGCCAATATCAAGAACGGACCCCTTGTTATTTTTAGACCGCGTCCGGAGGCCGCGGTCCACCTCGGAGCCGGGTAGTGTGTCATTTTGAATTTTTCGCGGTGTTCTGTAGCCGCCCCGCTCTGTCGGGGCGCTTACAGGGCGACAGAGCGCCGTGGCTACAGGGCATCAAATTCAAAATGAGGCACTCCCGGGCTACGGTGCTGCCCATGTGGGTGACTAACAAGCGCTTGAAGTTCGAGCGGTGGGGGCGCTATGGTGGCGGCGTGCCGATTTACGAATTCAACTGCAAGGCTTGCGGCAAGGATGCGGAGTTGCTGGTGGCTTCCACGGAATGGAAGGGGGCGCGGTGTCCGTCCTGCGGGTCGACACGGCTGGCGAAAAAGCTGTCCGTGTTCGCGGCGGTGTCCAGCGGTGGCGGTGCGTCATCCGGTGACTTGCCGGCTTGCTCGGGCAATCCGGGCGCTTGTGGGCGGTGCAGCTAGGGCGGCCAGGCGGCCGCCCCTCCCGGTGAGATAACCCCATGAAAATTATTCCATTTCCGGCTCTTTATCCGCTCGGTTCCCTCGCGTCCGAGGTCACGGCGGTGCCGTATGACGTGGTCGATGTGGCGGAGGCGCGGGCGCTGGCGGATGGCAAGCCGCGCAGTTTTTTGCGGGTATCGCGTCCCGAGATTGAAATGCCGGAGGGGACCGATGCGCATGCCGACGGGGTGTACGCGCGTGCGGCGGAAAACTTTGCGCGGCTGCAGCGCGAAAAGGCGTTACTGCGGGACGAGCGGGAGAGTTTGTATATTTACCGGATCGTCAAAGGTGACCACGTCCAGACCGGGGTTGTGGGGTGCTGCCAGGCGGAGGAGTACGAAAGCGGCATCATCAAGCGCCACGAGAAGACGCGCGCGGACAAGGAGACCGACCGCACGCGCCACATTCTGGCGGTGCGCGGGCACACGGGGCCGGTGTTTCTGACCTACGCCGATGCGCCGGCGATCGACCGCCTGGTGGAGGCGGTGGTGCAGGAGCCGCCGCTGGTGACGGCGATGGGGGAAGACGGATCGCGGCACAGCGCGTGGCGCGTGGCGGAGAGCGCAGCGCTGGTGAAGGCCTTTGCGGCGGTGCCGGTGAGCTATATTGCCGACGGGCATCACCGCGCGGCGGCGGCGGGGCGGGTGGCTTGGCAGATGCGCCAGGAAAATTCCTGGCACAAGGGCAACGAGCCTTACAACCGTTTCCTGGCGGTCTTGTTTCCCGCGACGCAGTTAAATATTTTGCCCTACAACCGTTGCGTCAAGGACCTGAACGGGTTGACGCCCGCGCAGTTTCTTGAGGGCGTGCGCGGCGTGTTTCGGGTCACGGAAGGCGCGGTGCCGAATCCGGCGGGACCGCGGCAGGCGAGTATGTACCTGGGCGGGCGTTGGTATGGGCTGGGGTGGGATGCGCCGGTGGGTGCGGACCCCGTGACGGGGTTGGATGTGAGCGTGCTGCAAGACCGGTTGCTCGCGCCGATACTGGGGATCGATGATCCGCGCACGAACGCGCGCATTGAGTTCATGGGGGGCATCCGGGGGGCGGCGGCGCTGGCGACGCGCGTCGATTCCGGCGCGGTGGCGGTGGCCTTTTCGATGTATCCGGTGACCGTGGCGGAGATGATGGCGATTGCGGATGCGGGACAGATCATGCCGCCCAAGAGCACATGGTTCGAGCCCAAGCTGCGCGACGGGTTGTTGGTGCATACGTTTTAGGCGAGGAGCCGGGGGGCGGGATCGATTCCGATACCGACGGCAACCCCGGCTACGGGCGGACGAGGCACCGGAGCGGCTCGCCGGAGGCTCGCCCTCCAGTTGAAGTAACCAGAATTACGGGCCGCGGAAATCCACATAGACCCAGGCGAGATTTTTGTGGCCCATGCGGAATTCCTGGCGCAGGGCGTGGGACTTCACCGTGTCGGTCAATTCTGGCCAGAGGCTGGCTTTCATCACGAATAATCCGTGGCCGCGGGCGCGCAGGATCTTTTCCAGTTGCTGGGGGGTGTCCACGGATTCTCCGGGACGGTTGGCGTAGAGGGCCATGATTTCAAAATTTTCACGGTAGAGTAGGAGCGGTTCATGCGGGGCGAGGTGCTGCGCGGCAGCGGCGGCGACGGTGTAGGGGGCTTTGAGGGTATTCGCGGCGGCATAGACGATGGTGCCGACGGCGATTTGGATGGTGAACATCGTGGCGAAGAGTGTGAAGAAGATTTTATCGGTGCGGCCGCCCTCGGTGCGGTGACGCTGGTGCAGCAGGGCGGCGCCGAGGATGGCGAGGGCGGCGGGGACGAAGAGGGGCGTGCCGTCGAACGGCAGCCGGTGCAGATGCATGAGGGCATCCACGGTGACGATGGCGCTGATGGCGAGGCCGCTGATGCCCAGAAAGGCGGTCCAGAAGCGCACGATGGTGGTACTGGCGCGGGCGGAGAGGGTGGGCCAGGCCATGGCCACGAGCAGGGCCATGGGGGGGTAGGCGGCGAGGATGTAGAGTTCGCGCTTGCTGGGCGAGAGGCTGAAAAAGAGCACGTCAAAGACGATCAGGGCGAGCAGGCGGCGGAAGGCGGGGCGCTGAGCGGGGAGGGCGCGGTAGGCGGCGCGGAGGCAAAACCAGAGCGGGGTCCAGGGGAGAAATTCCAGCGGGAAATGGATGAGGTAAAAATAGAACGGATTCTGGTGGCCCATTTCGCCGGCGGCGCGGCTGACGTTTTGTTTAAAGAGGAGTTCCTGCAAATAGCCGGGCGGCGGGTGGTGGGTGTAAACCCAAGCGAGCCAGGCTCCGGGCAGGAGCAGGACGAGCAGGGGACCCCAGGCGATGTGCGCGAAGCGGCGGCGGGTGCCGTCGCGGGCGGCGAAGGTGCTGGCGATGTACATGCCGAAGGGCACGATGAACCCGACGGGGCCCTTGGCGAGAATGGCGCAGCCCATACTGGTGTAGGCGAGGAGCGGGCGCCAGAGGCGGCGGTCGTCTTCGTAGGCGATGAGGTGATAGAGCGCGAGGAGTTCGAATCCGGTGAGGAGCGCGTCGATCTGACCCATGCCGCCTTTATTCCAGAAGAGGTAGGTGGTCATAGTGACGAGGATGGTGCGCCAGGCGGTGTCGGGGTCCTTGGTCCAACGGCGCGCGATGCCGGCGATGGCCCAGAGGCTCAAGACCGCGCCCAGCAGGCTGGGCAGGCGCGTGGCGACGCGGTTGATTTCGCCGCCGGTGAAGAGTGCGCTGGCGTTGATCAGCCAGAACATCAGGGGCGGTTTGTGGGCGTAGTATTCGCCGTGGCGGTGGGGCACGGCCCAGTTGCCGGTGTCGCGCATTTCGCGGGCGACGTAGGCGTAGCGTGCTTCGTCGGGCTCCCAGAGGTCGCGCAGCAGGTACTCGCCGCCCCAGAGGGCGAGGGCGAGGGCGAGGATGTACCAGATGGATGGGAAGCGGCGCACAGGCGTCACCATGGCAAAAGCGCGGGTTGGCGGCAAGCGCGGGGAGGAGGCCGTTTGGTGGGACAAGGGCCGCAGCTAGAAAGCGGTGTGCGTTTGGTGCGAAACTGGAGCGCGATCCGCCGTCGCCCAGATGGCTACGGCGGACAAGTCTTGCCTCATCCGCGGCGTTGCATGAGGTGTGGCATACTCGGAGTATAGCTACACCTCATGCGCCTTGCGGCTGAAGCAAACTTGCGCTCCAGTTTCGCATCCCTCCCTGCGGTCGGGCACCCAAACGCACACCGTACTTGCCATCGCCCCCGCCTACGGCGGGCAAGCTTCGAGGACTTGGGCGATTTCGGAGTGGGGGTTGGAGGGGAGCGGGCGGCGCTTAAAGACAGACCGGAGAAAAAAAGTGGAGGCGGAGGGGCTTGAACCCACGACCCGCTGATTAAGAGTCAGTGGCCGTGATCGGGCTTTTGAATCACGCCACGGCGCGCGGATGGGCGGAAGGCAACGCGGCGGCCAAACTGGACCGCGTTGCAGAAGATCGGGAATTGCCGTCAGTCTTCACGCCTGCGGACGTGCGCAAGCTGCTGGACGCCGCCGCCGAAATCGAAGCGCGGATGATCCCGCATTATGTGGTGGGCATCTTCGCGGGACTCCGCCCCGAAAACGAATTGCGCAATCTGACATGGAAAAACGTGAATCTTGCGGAAAACTTCATCCGCGTCGAGGCCGCCACCGCCAAGACCCGCCGCCGCCGAAACGTGCCACTGGAGGGAAGCGCCGCTGCATGGTTGCGTCGGCATGCGGAGCGCGAAGGCGCGCTATTTTATTCCCGCCGCAAGCATCGTGAGATCGTTGAGGCCGCCAAGGTGAAATGGGGAAAGGACATCATGCGGCATAGCTATGGCTCGTATCTGCTGGCACATATCGAAGACGAAGC